>JAUXNZ010000130.1 GCA_030682595.1 Rhodocyclaceae bacterium
GAGCAGCACCACCGCGTCGACTTTCTGTTCCTTGCGCAGTTCGTCCACCCACACCTGGGCCTGTTCGTCGCGGATGCCGAAGGACAGGTCGGGCACGAAGCGGTGGGGATGCGAGATCGGCGTGTAGGGAAACGCCTGACCAAGGATGCCGATGCGCGCGCCGCCCAGTTCGCGGATCGTGTAGGGCTTGAATACCGGCTCCCCGGGCGGCCCCCAGGAAGTATCCATCACGTTCTGCGCCACGAACGTGCCCGTGAAGCTGCCGGACTTGTCCTTGTCGCCGAAAATTTCCTTGACGCGATTGATGCCGAAGGTGAACTCCCAGTGCGGGCACAAGACCTCGACACCCAGCTGGTTGATGGCCTGCACCATGTCCTCGGCATTGGTCCACAGCGAGGTCGCCGAACCTTGCAGGGTATCGCCGCCATCGAGCAGCAGGGTCTTGCCCGGCCGTTCGGCGCGCACCTTCTTGACCAGGGTGGCAATGTGCGCATAGCCGCCCATGCGACCGAAGCGTTTGGCGAGCTCGGCGAAATCGAGGTGTGTCATCGCATAGGCCTCGGCGCTACCGCGCCTGACGCCGTAATGGTCGAGAAAGGCCTGACTGGTGAGGAAGGGCGGCTTGCCGATTTCCTCCGCCCCGATGCCGAGCAGGGTATCCGGCTCGCGGAAATACACCGGCAGCAGCGTCGCGTGACTGTCCGTCATGTGCAGCAGGGTAACGTTGCCGTAGGATTCGAAATCGAGCAGACGTTCCGGCGTCATGGCGGCAAGCGCGCGCCGCGGATCGGACAATCCGACGCCGCCGGCCACCGCCAGCAGCTTGACGAAATCCCTACGCGTGACTTCCATCCTCTCTCTCCTTCAGTTTTTATGTCGTCGGTAACAACCGCGGCGCGCCAGGCGCCGCGGCATGGTGCAGCACTCGATCAGTGCGACAGACGCGGTACATCCATCTGGTCGCCGCGTTTGGTCTGCTTGGAGACGATGAAGGTCTCGAGATCGGCATACTCGGGCGAATCGCCGGGCAGCATGTTGGTGCGCAAGGGCGTCATGCACCACTGGAAGCGAATGCGGATATCGATCAGCCGCTGCCAGGCGGTGCGCCAATAGGGATGATTGATCATCGCATCCTTCTCGACGTCCGCGAGGAAGCGGCCGCCGAGGAACTTGCGCCCGCCACCCCGATCGGTGTGGCAGTTGGCGCAGGCCTGGCCGCGTTGGCCGACGCGCCGGTTGAACAGCTCCTCGCCGCGCGCGATCGCCGCCTTGACGTTACGGTCGTTCAAGGCTAGCTGGTAGGGCATGCCGTTCGACTGCATCTTGACAAGGATCGCCATCGACATGTTCTCGTCTTCCTGCGAAGGCATCGCATCTCCGGTGGTTTCAGGCGTATGCACAGCGAGATAATCCTCGATCGACATCATGCGACTGTACTGCGGCATCCACTTCGGATATTGCGTGGCGACGCCGACCAGCGGCGCGATGACACCGATCGTCCGCTTGTCGTCCGCCGCGGTGATCGGCCCGTGGCAACTGGCGCAGGACTGGCCTTTCGGGCCGATCTTGCTCCAGCGCGGCACGGCCAGGCTTTCGGCCAGCCCGAGGCCGGGGTTGGCGATCGGATCGCGGGGGTCGCCGTAGGCCGGACGAATGATCTGGCGGGTGAAGGGGTTCCATTCCGGATCTTTCGTGACTTCTTCGGGAACGCCGGGCGGGTCGCCCTTGAGCGTCTGCAGGTAGGCGACCGCATGGACGATCTCTTCGGGCGTCCACATGCCGGAGGCGCCGAAAGGCGCCATCGGCGCATCCGGGCCGTACAGCACCCGCGGGTCGTAAATGACCTGGTAGAGGAAGTCGTCGGAAATGCCGCGCGAGCCGATGGTGCGCAGATCCGGGCCGACGTTGCCGGCGGGCCAGACCGTCGCATCGGGAATCAGGTGGCAGGCGACGCAGGGGCCCTTGCTGCCTAGCTTCAGCAAGGCCTGGCCCTTCTTCGGATCGCCCTTGATGTCCTTGGGCATCACCCCAATTTTGGGCGGGAAATAGGCCGGGCTGCCGGCGGCGAAGGTCGGCCACTGCTCGAAATTGTCGGTGCCGAAGCCGCCGAACGCGTAACGTTGCTGGATGCGCTTGCCAGCGACCTCCTTGACGATGCCTTGCGACTGGGGAGTCGCGTTCGACTTCCATTCCTTCGAAGTCACGCTGGTGCCGACCGTCGCACAGGCAGCCAGGAACGACACGCCGACAACAACCAGCACGGCTCGTCCGGGGTGGGACAGGTGCCTCTTGATCCACGCTTTCATGAATCCTCCTCCTCTAATTTTATGTATCGGCCGCTGCTGCAGCGCGATTGCCTTGGCGCTGCCGTGTCAAAACTTGATGTCAGCCTCGCCGGTATAGGCCTTTCCCTCGGTGTCGTGAAAGATCACCTTGACCTTGCCCGGTTCGTTCACTTTCACAGGAAAGGAAAAGAACGGGTTCTGACTGACGGCCTGGGATGTCTCGGCCTCGAACACCGGCTTGCCGTTGTAGCTGGCTTCCACCTTATGGATGAAGTTGTAGTTCTTCTCGACAATCTTGCCATCGCGATGCAACATGCTTTCCATCGGATGGGTCACCAGCGCCCGCACGGTGACCACTTCGCCGGCCTTTGCCTTTTCCGGGACCCGGATACGTACTTGCGACATCGTTTTCTCCTCGTTTTACGTTAATCGACCGAATACTCAACCACCGCAACCGCCGACGGTAATCTTGACTTCCTGCTTGTGCTGCCACAGGCTGCCGTCGCTCATTTCGGCGATGACGCGCACGTCAGAAGTGCCGCCCATGCGAATGTTGGTCGCAAGGGAAAGCTTGCCGGCCTCGGGCGTCAGCGACAGGCGCGCATTGAGCGGACGGCGATTCTTGTCGGTGATGATGTAAACATTCTTGACGTAGTTGTTCACCTCCATCGGCAGATTCGATTCGATGCGCACCGGCACGACCGCGCCGTTTTCGGCGATCAGCGGCAACTCGACTTTCATCTTGTCGCCCGCTGTCTGCAGGGTGCGATTGCCGAACAGCCGCTTGATAGTCTCCTCGACCTTCTCGTCGGGCTTCGGCACGCCGAGGCCGGTGGCTGCCTCGGCTGCCAGCGGCAATGCGCCGAGAGATGCAAGACCCGCAGCAGCGCCGACGGCGCCGAGCAACTTGAGCACCTGGCGACGCCCTGCCATGGGAACGTGTTGCGTGAGCTTCATGATGCTTCCTCCTTGTGGTTAGTTCGAAATATTTCAAACCTTGATATAGACCCACCCGTCCTGCACGCGGTCGGCGATATGGGCGATGGCATTGTGGATGCGCAAAGTCTTGGGCAGGATGACGACCCGCTCGCCCTCCATCTCGAAGCGCGCGATCGCCCGCTCGCAGGCGATGAACGCCACCTTGTCGTAACGCAGTTGAAGATCGGCGATGCGTTCCGCAAAGGGAGTACGGTCGCTGCGCAGCATGTCCAGTCCGCGGTTGTTCACGACCACCTCGACATGGGCGCTCGCATTTTTCTCCAGGTAGGCGCTGACCAGATCGAGTGCGGCTTCCATGTGCTCGGTGTCGGCATGATCGATGTGAACCAGCATGCGGCCGGGTTGGGTGACGAAGAAATTGCTTGCCCAATCCAGAGAATGGCCGAACTGCTCCGGCGTTGTGCGCTGCATCTGCATGCCGAGAAAGATGCCGGCAACCAGCACCACACCGGCCGCCAACCCGCTGCCCCACCAAACGGGGTCGCGCCGGGAGCGCGCCAGCACCGGCAGGGCATGGCGATCGTAGGCATGACGCAACAGATCCTTGCCGGCCCTGAGCGCGCACAGGCGTTGCGCCACTTCCCCATCAACGGAGCTTGACGCCAGAATTTCCTCGCGTTCGGCGGCAGCGAGTTCG
>JAUXNZ010000205.1 GCA_030682595.1 Rhodocyclaceae bacterium
GCAAAAGCTTACCGGCCTGGAAGCGCGCCTGACCATTCTGGGTCACCTGCAGCGCGGCGGCACTCCTTCGGCGGCCGACCGCATCCTCGCGACAAGGCTCGGCACCGCCGCCGCCGACCTGATCGCCAAGAAACACTACGGCGTGCTGGTGGCCGCCAAGGGCGAGGACGTCCGGCCGGTCAAACTGGAAGACACCGCCGGCAAGGTCAAGACCGTGCCGCCGGATCATCCCTGGGTGCTGTCGGCCCGGCGGGTGGGGACGAACTTCGGCGACTAAGCAAACGCCCCCCCTTCTCCCCTCGCGCGGGGGGGGGTTCCAATCGGCTCGCTGCGCTCGCTTATCACGGGGCGTTCCGATCATGGGGTGGCGCGGGTTGTGCGCGATAAAGCCGCATCTCGCTTCGCGAGACCAGTCCTCGACTGTCCTGCGGCCTGGTGGCTGGCGCCGCGTGCCGTCCGGCCTTGGGGCGGCCCGGCGGCCGGACTGCCGCAGTGCCGGGGGGCTTACAAATCGTTACAGTTGCCCGGTTATCGCTTTGCCAGCCACCCCCGTTATTCGGGACAGGCGCATGTGCGCTGAAACCAACCGAAGGAAAACCAAAATGTCCAAGCTGCTTGCCACACTGATTGCCGGTCTGTTTGCCGTATCCGCTTTTGCCGCCGATGCGCCCAAGTCGGCTGTTGCCGAAACCAAGCCGGCTGTCGAGGCGAAGGCCGCCAAGGCGGAACAGAAAGCCGTGAAGAAGGCCAACAAGGAAGCCAAGCCGGCTGCACCTGCCGCAACCCCGGCAACGCCCGCAACCCCCGCGACTCCGGCGGTTCCCGCAACCCCGGCCGCCCCCGCCGCGCCAGCCAAAGCTGCGACCCCCGCAGTACCGGCAACCAAGTAAAAACTTGCCGTTTTCAAGGAGCGCCCCCGCGGGGGCGCTCTTTTCATGCTCTCCAGAAGGCCGGTGTCAGCACCACTAGAAAGGTGAAAATTTCGAGTCGGCCGAGCAGCATGGCGAAGGTGCAGATCCAGGTCTGAAAATCCGTCAGCACTTCAAAGGTGGTCGCCGGGCCGACCTGATTGAGGCCGGGGCCGGTGTTGTTGATGCTGGCGACGACAGCCGAAAAGGCGCTGACGATTTCGAGCCCGGAAAAAGTCATCAACAGGGTCAGTAGCGAAATGCTGGACATGTAGATAAAGCCAAAGGCCATGACTGCCGACAGGATGTTGCCCGGCACCGGCCTGCCTCCAATCCGTACCGGCCAGACGGCGCTCGGATGCATGGCGCGGATCAGTTCGCGATAGACCTGCTTGTAGAGGATCATCGCGCGGATCATCTTGAGGCCGCCGCCGGTCGAGCCGGCGCTGGTGGCGAAGCAGCTGAGCAGCAGCATCCACAGCGGGGCGAAGATGGGCCAGAGGTTGTAGTCGGTGTTGGCGTACCCCGTGGTGGTGGCGATCGACACCACATTGAAGGCGGCATAGCGCAGCGCCGTGGCGAACTCCGGATAGACGCCGAGCTGCCAAAGATACAGCGCGATGCCGAGTACGCTACCCAAGGTGACAAGCAGGAACCAGCCGACTTCCGGGTCGCGCCGGTAGGGCGCAAACGATTGGCGATGCACCGCCAGAAAATGGGTGGCGAAGTTCATGCCGGCAATGAGCATGAAGATGATGGCCACCATTTCGATGGCCGGCGAGTTCCAGAACTCGAAACTGCTGTCATGGCTGGAAAAACCACCCAGGCCCATGGTGGTGAACGCATGCATGACAGCGTCAAACCAGTCCATGCCGGCCAGCTTGTAGCCGAGGGCGCAGGCCAGCGTGATCGCGGCATACACCGCCCACAGCCCCTTGGCGGTCTGGGTCATGCGCGGCGTGAGCTGGGAATCCTTCATCGGTCCCGGCGTTTCCGCCTTGAACATCTGCCGGCCGCCGATGCCCAGCAGGGGCAGCACCGCCACGGCCAGCACGATCAGGCCCATGCCGCCCAACCAGACCATCATGCCACGCCAGAGGTTGATCGACGGTGGCAGCGTGTCGAGGTTGGCGAGCACCGTCGCCCCGGTGGTGGTCAGCCCGGAGACGGCCTCGAAGTAGGCGTCGGTGAAGGAGATATTCAGATGCAGGATCAGCGGCAGGCAGGCGAATGCGGGCAGCAGGGTCCACACCATCACCACCATGAGGAAGCCGTCGCGCACCTTGAGCTCGTGTTTTTCATGGCGGGCCACCCACCACAGGATGAATCCGGCACCAAGGCTCAACAGAAAGGCTTCGTCGTAGGCCGTGGTGGCGCCATCCCGCCACCACCAGGAAAACAGCAGCGGCACCAGCAGGGTGAGCGCGAAGCCCATCAACAAGACGCCGAAGACGCGCAGCAGCGGGTAGAACCGCATCACGGCGGCGGGCGGGCTCATTTGCGCCAGAAAGCGGGCGTCAGCACGACCAGCAAGGTGAAAAATTCCAGGCGGCCGAGAATCATGGCGAAGGTGCAGACCCAGGTCTGGAAGTCGGAGAGGATCGCGAAAGTCGTCGCCGGGCCGACGAGATTGAGGCCGGGGCCGGTGTTGTTCAGCGTGGCGACGACCGCGGAAAATGCCGTGACGATATCCAGGCCGGTGAATGACATCAACAGGGTCAGCGAAACGATGCTGACCATGTAGATGAAGCCGAAGGCCATCACGCCCGAGAGCACATGTTGCGGTATCACGCTGCCACGGATGCGCACCGGCCGGACGATGCTGGGATGCATCGCGCAGATCAGCTCGCGATAGACCTGCTGGTAGAGGATCATCGCGCGGATCATCTTGATGCCGCCGCCG
>JAUXNZ010000228.1 GCA_030682595.1 Rhodocyclaceae bacterium
CGAATGCGTGGGCCACATGGCCCAGCGGGCGATGTGCCTGGCCGACATGCCGTTCGGCGCCTATCACGAATCGAAGGAACAGGCGATCAGGAATGCCGGCCGCCTGCTCGCCGCCGGCGCCGAGATGGTCAAGCTCGAAGGCGGCGCGGTGATGGCCGAGACGGTGCACTTCCTCGTCGAACGCGGGGTGCCGGTCTGTGCCCACATCGGCCTCACACCACAGTCCGTGCATGCGCTGGGCGGCTACCGCGTCCAAGGCCGCGACGAAGCCGGTGCGGCGCGCATGAAGGCCGATGCGCGGGCGCTCGAAGAGGCCGGCGCGGCGCTGATGGTGCTGGAAATGGTGCCGGCGCAACTGGCCGCCGAAATCACGCGCCAGCTGAAAGTCTGCGCCACGATCGGCATTGGCGCCGGCAAGGATTGCGACGGCCAAGTGTTGGTGTTGCATGACATGCTGGGCATCTATCCAGGCAAAAAGGGCCGCTTCGTCAAGGATTTCATGGCGACGGCGCAAAGCATCGAGGGCGCCGTGAGCGCCTATATTGCCGCCGTCAAGGACGGCACCTTCCCCGCCGCCGAACACTGCTACTGAACCCATGCAGATACATGAAACCATTCCCGGCGTGCGCGCCGCGCTAAGAACGGCCGGCCGCATTGTTTTCGTGCCGACCATGGGCAACCTGCACGAAGGACACATCACCCTGATGCGCCAGGCGCGCGCGCACGGCGACACGGTGGTCGCCTCGATCTTCGTCAACCGCCTGCAATTCCGGCCGGGCGAGGATTTCGAAAAATACCCGCGCACTTTCACGGCCGACTGTGAAAAGCTCATCACCGCCGGCGTCGATCACCTGTTTGCGCCCGGCGAAACCGAGCTGTATCCGGAACCGCAACGCTATGTCGTTGAGCCGCCGGCCGAACACGCCGACATCCTCGAAGGCGAATTCCGGCCGGGCCATTTTCGTGGCGTCGCCACCGTGGTGATGAAGCTGTTCGGCATTATCCAGCCCCAGGCGGCGCTCTTCGGCAAAAAGGATTATCAGCAGTTCATGGTACTGTCCTCCATGGTGCGCGAGTTCGCGCTGGCCGTTGACATCATCCCGGGCGAAACCGTGCGCGCCCCCGACGGGCTGGCGCTCTCCTCGCGCAACGGCTATCTGTCGGCGGACGAGCGCGCGGTGGCGCCGCAACTGCATCGCCTGCTGCAACAAACCGTCACGGCCATCCGCGCCGGCAACCGTGATTTCACCAGTCTCGAATCCGCCGCCATGACCGAACTCCGCGCCAGCGGCTGGCTGCCCGACTATCTTGCGGTACGGCGAAAAATTGACCTAAAATCTCCCACCGCCAGCGATTCCGCGTTGGTCGGCGGGTTGGTTGTATTGGCCGCCGCCCGTCTGGGCAACACGCGACTCATCGACAATCTGGAAATCTAGCCGCCCCACCACCCATCCTGAAGAAGAAAAGAGGAGCACATGAGCGAACACATCCAACACGTCACCGATTCCAGCTTCAAGAGCGACGTTCTGGAGTCCTCCATCCCGGTCCTGGTCGATTACTGGGCGGAGTGGTGTGGCCCCTGCAAAATGATTGCACCGATTCTTGACGAAGTCGCCAAGGATTACGGCGGTCGCCTGAAGGTCGCCAAACTGAACATCGACGAAAATCCCAAGACACCGGGCGAATTCGGCATTCGCGGCATCCCGACGCTGATCCTGTTCAAGGACGGCAACGTCGAAGCCACCAAGGTCGGCGCCCTCTCCAAGTCTCAACTGACCGCTTTCATTGACAGCAACCTCTGATCCATTTACAGTCCGCCCGGAATCTCGCGGTACGGGTTAGCTCCACACATACCGCCAAGGATTTCGGGCCGCGCCAACCTGGCGCTGGCGCATTCCAGCAGCACAACAGCACAGCCTCCCCCTCCCTGCCTCCCCCTCCCCGCTTTCAATCCCCTCCGGGCGTTTTCGCTCGCGTCTCCAGGCACAGCCATGCACCTTTCCGAACTGAAGAACCACCACGTCAGCCAGCTACTCGAAATGGCTGCCGCCGACGGCATCGAGGGCGCCAACCGCCTGCGCAAGCAGGAACTCATCTTCGCCCTGCTCAAAAATCAGGCAAAAAAAGGCGAAACCGTTTTCGGCGATGGCGTACTTGAAGTCATGTCGGACGGCTATGGCTTTCTGCGCTCCTCGGACACTTCCTATCTCGCCAATCCCGACGACATTTACGTCTCGCCTTCGCAGATCCGCCGCTTCAACCTGCGCACCGGCGACACGATCGAGGGCGAGATTCGCACCCCGAAGGACGGCGAACGCTACTTTGCGCTGGTCAAGCTCGACCTCGTCAACTACGAGTCGCCCGAGGCCTGCAAGAACAAGATTCTGTTCGAGAACCTCACTCCGCTCCACCCGACCGAGCATCTGCGCCTGGAACGTGACATTCGCGCCGAAGAAAACACCACCAGCCGCATCATCGACATCATCGCGCCGATCGGCAAAGGCCAGCGCGGCCTGCTGGTCTCCGCGCCGAAATCCGGCAAGACGGTGATGCTGCAACACATCGCGCATGCCATTGCGGCCAACCACCCGGAAGCGGTGCTGATCGTCATGCTGATCGACGAGCGGCCCGAGGAAGTCACCGAAATGACGCGCACGGTGCGCGGCGAAGTCGTCGCCTCCACCTTCGACGAACCCGCCACGCGCCACGTGCAAGTCGCCGAGATGGTCATCGAAAAAGCCAAGCGCCTCACCGAGCACAAAAAGGACGTCATCATCCTGCTCGACTCGATCACCCGCCTGGCGCGTGCCTACAACACCGTGCAGCCGGCTTCCGGAAAAGTTCTGACCGGCGGCGTGGATGCCAATGCCCTGCAAAAACCCAAGCGTTTCTTTGGCGCCGCGCGCAACATCGAGGAAGGCGGCTCGCTGACCATCATCGCCACCGCGCTGGTCGACACCGGCAGCCGCATGGACGAAGTGATCTACGAGGAATTCAAGGGCACCGGCAACTCGGAAATCCACCTCGACCGCAAGATGGCCGAAAAGCGCGTCTACCCCTCGATCAACGTCAATCGTTCCGGCACGCGCCGCGAGGAGCTGCTGATGCAAAAGGATGTGCTGCAAAAGGTCTGGGTTTTGCGCAAGCTGCTTTACGGCCTGGATGACCTGGAAGCCACTGAATTCCTGCTCGACAAGGTCAAGGCCACCAAGAACAACGCGGAATTTTTTGACTCCATGCGCCGCGGCAACTGATTACGGTTGATTTTTTTGTGCTTTCTCGGGATAATGCCCGGCTTTTAGTGGCGGTGTAACGCCAACCAACACGAGCATCATTTTTGGATTTAAGGATAGATCATGAAGGAAGGCATTCACCCGAAGTACAACGAGATCGAGGTGACTTGTAGCTGCGGCAACAAGTTCAACACCCGCTCGACCAACAGCAAGCCGCTGCACATCGAAGTGTGCTCGGCCTGCCACCCGTTCTACACCGGCAAGCAGAAAATCATCGACACGGCTGGCCGCGTCGAGCGCTTCCGCCAAAAATACGGCAAGCGCCCCGGCGCCGCTGCCTGACGCCGTTGCCCGCGGCTGCCCGCCGTTTCACATAGCTCGCCAAGTCAGCACCGCGCGACAGCCGTAAAGGCAGCTTCGGCTGCCTTTATTTTTTGCCGTCGCGGCCACCGCCTTCCCAACCGCACCGCACTCGCCGCCGCATGATGCAAGGCCCATTCCACAGCCAGAGCAACTCGCCGCGCCTGCCTGCCGCCGCGCTGCTGCTCTTGGCAGCCATCTACCTGCTGGCCGGCGTCATCAACCATGACCCCTGGAAAACCGAGGATGCCATTCACATCGGCATCGCCCACGGCTTTGCGGCCCATGGCAACTGGCTGTTCCCGCACGTCGCCGGCGAACCCTGGCCGCATACCGCACCGCTCTACCATTGGGTAGCCGCCCTGTTGGGGAAAGCTTTCGGCGGCCTGCTCGACTTTCACAATGCCGCACGCCTGACCACCACCTTGTTCGGCGCGCTGTTCCTGTTTGCGCTCTCCGGCGCGGCGCGCGCCTTGCACGGCGCAGACGCTGGCCGCGCCGCGCCACTGTTGGCCATCGGCACGCTGGGACTGCTCGCGCCCCTGCACGAAGCCCAGCCCGCCGTGGCCGGACTCGCCTGCGCCGCGCTCGCTTACTGGGGCGGCGGGCTGATCCTGCAAGGCCCTGCGTACGCCGCACCACTCCGCGGCGCGCTCTTGCTCGGCGTCGGCCTCGGACTGTCTTTCCCGGCCCACGGGCTGGTCGGCCTGCTGATGGCCGGTGCCGTCCTGCCAGCGCCGATTATCCGGCGCGACTGGAAAAGCCTGGCGCTGGCATTGCTGATCGCCGTGCCGCTGATCGCCGCCTGGCCACTCCTGCTTTCCAGCCAGGCACCCGAACTTTGGGCGCAGTGGCTACAGTGGTGGCAAAACGAACTCGCCGAAGCCACCCTGGCGCGCGGCATCCCGCAGGACAAACACGTCGAACAGTTGATCTGGGCAGCTTGGCCAGTGCTGCCGATCGCCGCCTGGAGTCTCTGGCTGCACCGTCACCATTTATTGCCGCTCGCCATTCCCCTGCTGGGCATGCTGCTGGCGCTGCTCTGGTTTCTCACCGGGTCACCGCGCACGCTGGCGACCCTCCCCCTGCTGTTGCCGTTCATCCTGATCGCCGCGGCGGGCGTGGACCGCCTGCGCCGTGGCGCGGCGAATGCCTTCGACTGGTTCGCCATGACGACCTTCAGCTGCTTTGCCGTGCTGATCTGGCTCGGCGCCAGCGCGCAAGCGCTCGACTGGCCGCCAAAAATCGCCAACAACTTCGAAAAACTGGCGCCCGGACATGCCGTGCAATACTCGGCATTCGCGCTTGCCTTTGCCGTTCTCATCACCCTGGCCTGGCTGATGTCCTGGACCTTGCGCCGCGCCAGTTGGCGCCCCACCTTGCGCTGGGCGGCAGGCACAACCCTGCTCTGGGCGCTCGTGGCAACCCTCTGGATGTCATGGATCGACCACGGCAAGTCATATCGTGCGGTCACGCTCTCGCTGCGCGCCGCGCTACCGCAACAAGTCAACTGTATCGAACGCGTCGGCCTCGGCGCGGCCCAGCGCGCCTCGCTCGATTATTTCGTTGGCATTCGCACGACGCCACCAACGCGCGCCGGCGACTGCGAGTGGCGCCTCGCCGAAGGGCGTTTGAACCAGGCCGCCCCGGCTGGCTGGGTAGAGCGCTGGCAAGGCCACCGCCCCAGCGATCGCAAAGAGCGCTGGTTTCTCTACCAGCGCCAGAAGTAATCATTCTTTGGACTGGTGCCGACACCCGGACTCGAACTGGGGACCTACCGCTTACAAGGCGGTTGCTCTACCAACTGAGCTATGCCGGCATTCAGGGCGTGGATTATATCCGACCGCCCGGACGGCGTTCCTCTACAATTGAACGCCCCCGTTCGATTGGTCAAATTCATGCAGGACGCCCCCCCTAGCCAAGATTCCGCCTTGCGATTGCTGGTTGTTTGCAGCATGGCGGCCATGGTCGAGCAGTTGGAAATAAGTTGGCAGGGCGAGCGGCGCAAACCAGAATTCACGGCGGCACCCAGTATCGCCGCGCTGCGCGGCTTGCTGCGTGATCAGCACTGGGACGCCGTCCTGCACTGCCTCAACCATGGCGTCTGCACGCCGGCCACCACCCTGAAAACGCTGCGCGATCAGCGTCTCGACACGCCACTGATCATTGTCGCCGCACCGGATGATCAACGCGCGGCACTCAAGCCGTTGCGCGCCGGAGCGCATGATGTCGTATTTTTGGACCGGCTCGGCGGTCTGACTTTCGCGGTGGAACGTGAAATCCGCGAAGCCGGGCATCGCGCCGATCACCGCGCGGCGCTGGAAATGCTGCACGACAGCGAGGCGCGTTTTCGCGCCCTGGCCTCCAACCTGCCTGGTCTGGTCTTCAACCTGCAACGTGAAGTTACCGGAAAATACCGGTTTCTTTATGTCAGCGAGGGTGCGGTGCGCCTCCTCGGTGTCAAGCAGCATGAATTGCGCGGCGGAATCCAACGCTTTCTCGATACGTTGTGGGCCGACGACCGCCAGCCAATGCTCGATGCACTCGCGGAATCCGCCCACTCGGGTAACGCCCTGCTCTGGGAGGGACGCTTGAAAGATGGCGGGCACTGGATCGACATGCGCTCGCTGCCGCATCGCAACGACGAGGGCACGGTGCTGTGGACCGGCATTGCCACCGACATCACGCAAACCAAAAAGACCGAGGCCGCACTGCGCGAATCGCGCGCCCAGCTGGCCGCGCTGTCGTTTCACCTCGAAGCCGCCAAGGAAGAGGAGCGCGAGCGGATCGCGCGGGACATTCATGACGAACTGGGCAGTATTCTGGTCCGGCTGAAAATCGAAGCCGCCCTCCTGGCCAGCAAGTTACCAGCCAACCTGAGTCCCAAGGCACATTCCATCGAGAAATTGCTCGATCAGGCCATGGGCACCGCCAGCCGCGTCGCCCGCCAGTTACGCCCCGGCATTCTCAAGGAGTTCGGCCTGGCGGCGGCCATCGAATGCCAGGCCGAAGATTTCGGCCACAGCACGGGGATCACCTGCCGGGCGCAATGCGATGACGGCATCGAACTTGACCAGAATACGTCCTTGGCCTTGTTCCGCATCGTCCAGGAAGCGCTGACCAATGTCGCCAAGCATGCACATGCCTCGCTCGTAGTCGTGCGCCTCAAGCTTGAAAACGGTAACATCACGCTGGAAATTCGCGACAACGGTCGCGGCATTGCCGAACGCGACATGGACAAACCGAAATCCTTTGGCTTGCGCGGCATCCGCGAGCGCGTGCAAAGTCTCAACGGCGGGTTTCACATTGCCACGGCCGAGCAGGGCGGCGCCCATTTGTTGCTGAAGGTGCCAACCCGACGTGACGCTGACGTGCAACCCGCCGATTACGAAGAAATCATCCAGCAGGATTTATTTTGACCTCTGAAAAAATACGCGTCCTGATCGCTGACGACCATGCGATAGTCCGCCAGGGCTTCAAGCAGATCTTTTCCGAAACGGAGGACCTGCAAGTCGCCGGCGAAGCCGACGACGGAGTAGACGCGCTGCAACTGGCGCGCGAGAACGCTTGGGATGTATTCCTGCTGGATATTTCGATGCCCAACCGCAATGGCATCGATACCCTGAAGCAGCTCAAGCGCGAATTTCCGCGCCTGCCCGTGCTGATTCTCAGCATGCACCCCGAAGAGCAATACGCCCTGCGGGCATTGAAGGCGGGTGCGTCCGGCTACCTGACCAAGCAAAGCGCGCCCGACCAGTTGGTCACGGCCATCCGCCAGGTCGCCGGTGGCAAGAAATATGTCAGTCCCGGGGTTGCGCAGCAACTGGTCGACGCGATCGCCGACGACACGGAGAAACTGCCGCACGAACGCATCACCGACCGCGAATATCAGGTGCTGGTGCTGATCGCCAAGGGCAAGCCGCTGACGCAAATCGCCGACGAACTCAATCTCGGCGTGGCCACCGTCAGCACCTATCGGGCGCGGCTGCTTGACAAAATGGGTCTGAAAAGCACTGCCGAGCTCATTCATTACGGCCTGCGCCACGGCCTCGTCGAGTAATTTTTCTTTGCGTCCATGAACCCATCCGAAACCGCGCGCGAAACCCTGAAGCGCCTTTCTCTGCAACGCACCCCCCCCACGCCCGACAATTATCGCGCGCTGTACAACGAGATAGCCGGGACCGCCATCACCGAGGATTTTCCCGAAAAGTCCCTCAAGGCGCTCGTCGGCAGCCTGCCGCGCAACACACCGGAACAATTGCGCTTTGTCCGCCAGATCGAGAGTGCGGTCAGCGACAAAAACTGGAAGAGCCTCAACACCGCGCTGAGCGACCTGCTGATCAAGACGGCCGCCGAGCCCCCCAACTGGTCGGCGCTGATCCGCGACCTGCTGACACGGCTGGAGGCCCGCCAGGCCGATCTCACCCCGGCCAGAAAGCGCGAGGCGCTGGATCATGTGCTGGCCGCTTCAGCCGCACCGGATCTGCTTCATACTCGCCTGCAGGGATTGCTGAAAACCTGGTCGCAGTCGGCTGGGCAGGAAAGTTCCCTGGCCGCTGGCGCCACCGCTGCAGCGGAAGATTTAGCCGCCGTCCCGCCAGCGCCGACTTTGGACGCCGCGGCGGGGCATCCACCCGCTGCGCCAGCGCCGACGCCGGCGCAAACCGCAACCCGTCCCGCTGACCTCACCAAAGGAACCAGCGGCGAGCTGCTGGATTTGCTGGCGCAGCTTCTTGAGAGTGCCATCAGCACCGTGCTGGCCGACAACGCCGAACTGGGCACGGAGGCCGTCCGGCTGGCTGCCGCCGCACGCGCCGCCATTAATGCCGATAGCATCGCGGCATTTATCGCCGATCTCAAGCGCTTCAGTTACCGGCTGAATTTCGCGGTCGAGGATCAGGCCGAACTGAAGTCGGGCCTGCTGCATCTGCTGCACCTGATCATCGACAACATCAACGAACTGGTGCTGGATGACCAGAGCCTGCAAGGCCAGATCGCCGTGGTACTCGAACTGGTCAGCCAGCCGCTCAATCTGCGCCGCCTCGATGATGTCGAACGGCGCATGAAGGACGTCATCTACAAGCAAAGCGCGCTCAAGAAAAGCCTGCTGGATGCCAAGGATCAGATCAAGCAGATGCTGGCGTCCTTCATCGACCGGCTGGCCGATCTTTCTGAATCCACCGGCGACTACCACGACAAGATCGAGCGCTGCGCCGACCAGATCAGCAAGGCCCACGACATCGCCGACCTGTCGGCGGTGCTGGGAGAAGTCATGCGCGAAACGCGGCTCATCCAGCTCAATGCCCAGCGCTCGCGCGACGAGCTGATGCAGATGCGCAGCAGGGTCGGTGCTGCCGAGCGCGAAATCGAGCGCCTGCAGGATGAATTGGCCAGCGCCAGCCAGATGGTGCGTCACGACCCACTGACCGGCGCGCTCAACCGCAAGGGCATGGATGACGCGCTGGATACCGAGGTGGGCCGCACTCGCCGCCATCACGGCAAGCTATGCCTGGCGCTCCTCGACATCGACAACTTCAAGAAGCTCAACGACACCCTGGGTCACGCGGCGGGTGACGCCGCACTGGTGCATCTGGCCAAGGTAGTACACGAAGCCATCCGCCCCGAGGACACGCTGGCGCGCTATGGCGGCGAGGAGTTTGTCGTCATCCTGCCGGATACACCGCTGGAAGCCGCCGTTGGCGCCATGGTGCGCGTCCAGCGCGAACTGACCCGGCGTTTTTTCCTGAACAACAACGAAAAGGTGCTGATCACCTTCAGTTGCGGCGTCGCCGAGCTGGGCGTGGACGAAGAAGCCATGGCGGCCATCCAGCGCGCCGATGGGGCCATGTACCTGGCCAAGCGCGCCGGCAAAAACCGGGTGCTGGCGGCGTAATGGCCCCCCACGCTCAAAATTTCACTTCGCTGCCCCCCACAGGGGGGCGCCTGCTTCCCTTGGGGCGGCCCGGCGGGAAGCAGGAGTAACCCATGCCGACAGTCTTCATCACCGGCGGCGCCGGCTTCATCGGCTCCGCGCTGATCCGCCTGCTCATCACCGCGAGCGACTGGCGCATCGTCAACATCGACAAACTGACCTATGCCGGCAACCTCGCATCGCTGGCTGCGGCCGGCCGCGACCCGCGACATGTTTTTTGCCATCACGACATCTGCGACCGGCCGGCGCTGGATGCGCTGTTTGCCGAACATCATCCCGACGGCATCATTCATCTGGCGGCCGAATCGCACGTCGACCGGTCGATTCACGGCCCGGGCGATTTCGTTCAGACCAATGTCGTCGGCACCTACACCCTGCTGGAAGCAGCGCGCGCCTACTGGAGCGGTCTCGACGCCGCCGCGCGGAACGCTTTCCGCTTCCACCATGTCTCGACCGACGAGGTGTTCGGCAGCCTGGGGCCCTGCGGGCGGTTCGATGAAACCACCGCCTACGACCCGCGCTCGCCCTACTCCGCCTCGAAAGCCGCAGCCGATCATCTGGTGCGCGCCTGGCAGCACACCTACGGCCTGCCGACGCTGATCACCAACTGCTCGAACAACTACGGCCCCTATCAGTTTCCGGAGAAACTGATTCCGCTGATGATCGGCAACGCACTGGCGGGCAAACCCCTGCCGATCTACGGCCAGGGCGACAACGTGCGCGACTGGCTGTATGTGGACGACCATGCCCGGGCGCTGCAACTCGTCTTCGAACGCGGCCGGCCGGGCGAAACCTACTGTATCGGCGGAGGCAATGAAAAAACCAACCTGCAGGTGATCGACACGGTCCGTGACCTGCTCGACCGCCAGAGCCCCAGGGACGCAGACCGCCGTTATGCCGAGTTGAAAACCTTTGTCGCCGATCGCCCCGGCCATGACCAGCGCTATGCAATCGACGCCGGGAAGATTCAACGCGAACTGGGCTGGCGGCCGCTGGAAACCTTCGCGAGCGGCATCGCAAAAACCGTCGCCTGGTATCTCGACAATTCCGACTGGGTCGCCCAGGTGCAAAGCGGCGCATATCGCAACTGGCTTGAGCGGAATTACGCGCAACGATGAAAACTCGCAAAGGCCTCATCCTCGCCGGCGGCGCCGGCAGCCGGCTGCATCCTGCCACGCTGGCGGTGTCCAAGCAACTGCTTCCCGTCTATGACAAACCAATGATCTACTACCCGCTGGCGACGCTGCTGCTGGCGGGCATCCGCGACATCCTGCTGATTTCCACGCCGCAGGACACGCCGCGCTTTGCGCAATTGCTGGGTGACGGATCAGCCTGGGGCATCAATCTGCGGTATGCCGTACAGGCCACCCCCGCCGGGCTCGCCCAGGCCTTCATCATCGGTCGCGACTTCATTGACGGCCAGCCGTCCGCGCTGGTGCTGGGCGACAACCTGTTCTACGGCCACGAACTGGCGGGACAACTGCAGCGTGCCACCCACAGCGCCGCTGGCGCGACGGTGTTCGCCTACGCCGTCACCGACCCGGAGCGCTATGGCGTCGTCGCCTTCGATGCGCAACGGCGCGCGATCAGCATCGAGGAAAAACCGCAACGCCCCAGATCTCGCTATGCCGTCACCGGACTCTATTTCTATGATAAACAGGTAGTCGACATTGCCGCCGGTCTCGCGCCATCGCCGCGCGGCGAGCTGGAGATCACCGACGTCAACCGGCACTACCTGGCAGCCGGCCAGCTCAATGTCGAGATCATGGGGCGCGGCATGGCCTGGCTCGATACCGGCACGCATGACTCGCTGCTCGAGGCCGGCCAGTTCATCGCCACGCTGGAAAAACGCCAGGGCCTCAAGGTCGCCTGCCCCGAGGAAATCGCCTGGCGGCAGGGCTGGATTGACGATGCCCAGTTGGCGGCGCTGGCCGCCCCGCTGGCCAAGAGCGGCTACGGTGCCTACCTGCAAGGCCTGCTGCGCGACCGGGTGTACTGATGCAGGTCATTCAAACGACGGTCAAGGACGCGCTCCTCCTCGATCCCAGGGTGTTCGGCGACGCACGCGGCTTTTTCTTGGATAGCTGGAACCGCCGCGACTTTGCCGCCCTCGGCCTGGATGTCGAC
>JAUXNZ010000232.1 GCA_030682595.1 Rhodocyclaceae bacterium
TTGCCGACGTTGGGCAGGCCGACGATGCCGCATTTGAGACTCATGGGAGTTCCTTGTTCGATTCGGATTTTGGCGGCGTTGGCCGCGCATTGATTTTCTGGGTCGCGGCGTTGAAGTCACTTCTGGCAAGCAGCGGCCAGGCCAACAGTGCGCGATCGATGGCGGCGTCGATTTCGCCGGCTTCTTCCTTGCGCGGCGGCTTCAGCACGTAATTCACCACCTCGTTCCGGTCACCCGGATGGCCGATGCCGATGCGCAGCCGCCAAAAATCCTGCGTGCCCAGGTGGGCGCAATTGTCCTTCAGCCCGTTGTGGCCGCCGAGGCCGCCGCCGAACTTGAGGCGCAACTGGCCGGGCGGGATATCGAGTTCGTCATGCACCACCAGCATCTCGGCGGGCTGGATGCGGAAAAAACTGGCCAGCGCCTGCACCGACTGGCCGGAGCGGTTCATGAAGGTCTGCGGCATGAGCAGCCAGACCCCGCCGGGTACGCCACCGAGGCGTGCCTACGCCACCCAGCCGTGATAACGGGATTCGTGCGCGAAGGAAACATCCAGTTCGCGCGCCAGCCGCTCACAAAACCAAAACCCGGCGTTGTGCCGGGTTTTGGAGTAGTCGGACCCGGGATTACCGAGCCCGACAACGAGCTTGAGGGGCACAAAAATTTCCCGCTTACCGCTTGTCGCCCTTCTTCTCGGTCTTCCGCTCGGCCACGGCGGCCGGTTTCTTCACCGCGGCGGCCGGGACGGCTTCGGCAGAGGCTTCGGCCAGGGGCTCTTCAGCGGCAGCGCCGGCGCCACGCACCACGACACCGGCCACGACGGGGTCGCCCTCGCCATGGAACACCGCGGTCACGCCAGCCGGCAGCTTGAGCTGGGAAAGATGGATCGATTCGCCGGCCTGCAGATCCTTGAGGTCGACCTCGATGAACGCGGGCAGATCCTTGGGCAGGCAGCTCACGTCGACTTCGGCCATGCCATGATGGGCCATGCCGCCACCGGTCTTGACGCCCGGACTGATCTCGGCGTTGACGAAGTGCAGCGGCACTTTCTGGTGGATTTCGTGGGTGGCGTCGATGCGCTGGAAGTCGACATGCTTGATCTGCAGCTTGTAGGCGTGCATCTGCACATCGCGCAGCAGGCACATTGCCACGGCGCCGTCGATGTTCATGTTGATGACGGAAGCGTGAAAGGCTTCCTTGCGCAGCGCCTGGTAGATGACGTTGTGCTCGAACTCGATCATCTGCGGGGCGATCGGGCCACCGTAAAGAATGCCGGGGACCCGGCCGGCGCGACGCAGGCGGCGGCTCGCACTCGATCCCTGCAGTTCGCGTTTGTAGGCGTTGATTTCAAATTGCATGATTTACTCCAGAAAATGCCCGGTCCGCGACCAGATCGGGCGGTTATAAAACTGTGGCAGGCTTATTCCATGAAGAGTGACGATACCGACTCTTCGTTGCTGATGCGGATGATGGTTTCGGCCAGCAAACCGGCGATCGACACCACGCGGATGCGGTCGCAGCTCAGGGCCTCCGGGGAGAGCGGAATGGTGTCGGTGATGACCACTTCGTCGAGGTCGGAGGCGGCAATCCGCGGAATGGCGCCGCCCGACAATACCGGGTGAGTACAGTAGGCCATGACGCGCTTCGCGCCATGCTCCTTGAGCGCGCGGGCCGCCTTGCACAACGTGCCGGCGGTATCGACGATGTCGTCCATGATGACGCAACTGCGGCCTTCGACATCACCGATGATGTGCATCACCTCGGAAACATTGGCGCGCGGCCGACGCTTGTCGATGATCGCCAGATCGGTTTCGAGACGTTTCGCGGCGGCGCGGGCGCGCAGCACGCCACCGACGTCGGGCGAAACAACCAGCAGATCTTCGTGGCGCTGCTTCCAGATGTCGCCCAGCAGAATCGGTGTGGCGTAGATGTTATCGACCGGGATATCGAAGAAACCCTGGATCTGGTCGGCGTGCAGATCGACGGTCAAGAGGCGCTGCACGCCAGCGGCCTGCAGCATGTTGGCCACCACTTTCGCCGCAATCGGCACGCGTGCGGAGCGCGGCCGGCGGTCCTGGCGGGCATAGCCGAAATAGGGCACGGCAGCGGTGATGCGTCCGGCCGAGGCGCGCTTCAGCGCGTCGGCGAGGATGATCAGCTCCATCAGATTATCGTTGGCCGGCGCACAGGTGGGCTGCAGGATGAAAACATCCTTGCCGCGCACGTTTTCCAGAATCTCGACATTGCTTTCGCCGTCGGAAAACCGCCCCACGGTGCAGCGTCCGATCGAGATGCTCAGGCGCTTGGCAACATCCGCCGCCAACTTGGGGTTGGCGTTGCCGGTAAAGACCATCAGACTGTCGTAGGCCATGCGCTTGCCTATTTTCTCTGCGTTTATTGAAAGCGAAGCGGGCAGCCACGGATTTCCCGTGACTGCCCGGAAGAATTCTGGCTGGGGAGGAAGGATTCGAACCTTCGCATGCTGGAATCAAAATCCAGTGCCTTAACCAGCTTGGCGACTCCCCAAAATCGATGCGCAAAAGCGTCAGCGCGCCGAAAGGACGCGAATTTTCCGTGTTTTACGAATTCATGTCAATGCAAACAACGGATGCACGCCCAATCCACGCACGACGAGGCCCTGCATGTTGTCTGGCAACAAGGCATGAGCCGCCCTTGCGGCCGCCTCATCGCGGAATTCAACAAAGCAGCCGGCGCCCGAGCCGGTCATGCGCGCGTCCCCGCAGCTGCGCAAGCGGTCGAGGTGGTATGCCACCTCGGGATAGAGCGCGCAGGCCACGGGTTCCAGATCGTTATGGCCGACGCCGGACCGCCAGTCGGCCGGTTTCATGGCCGGAGTATCGCGTTTGAGGCCAGACGAACGGAAAATCTCCGCCGTCGGCACCGCCACGGCCGGCAGGGTCAGCAGATACCAGGCTTCGGGAACCGCGACAGCGGTGAACTGCTCGCCGATGCCCGCGGCGAAGCAGTTGCGGCCATGGATGAAAATCGGCACGTCGGCGCCCAGCGTCAGGCCGATGGCTTGCAGGCGCTCTTTCGACAGCCCGCAGCCCCACAGATGATTGAGTGCAATCAGGGTGGTCGCGGCATCCGAGCTGCCGCCGCCCAGGCCGCCGCCCATGGGGATGTGTTTTTCGAGGTGAATTGTCACGCCGGACGCCGCGCATTTCGCCGTCCCCATGTTGGCGGCGGATCCGGCTGGCGCCGTCCCGCCAGCGCCGACTTTTAAAGCTTGCGCCGCGCGCACCACCAGGTCTTGTTCCGGCGGCACGCCCGGCGTCGGCGTGGCCAACACGATACGGCCATCGCTGCGCGCCTCGAAGCGCAACGTGTCGGCCAGATCGATGAAGCGGAACACCGTCTGCAGCAGGTGGTAACCATCGGCGCGCCGGCCGACGACATGCAGGAAGAGGTTGAGCTTCGCCGGCGCAGGCCACTGTTGTTGCCCCCACTCTCCCGGGATCATCTGACTTCCAGCCATTCGTCGATCTTCAGCCGCACGAAAATGTCATCGCGTTCGAGTTCGATCACGGTGGGCAGCGCATCGGCCGCGGCGCTTTCATGCTCGACAATCGTCACGCGCCAGCCTTCGGTCTCGGCGATATCGCCGAGCAGCCAGCGCGCGGAAGTGCCGAGCGGCAGAGGAAAGCCGAAGACCTGTTGCGACAGCGTGCTCCAGTCACCGGCCGCGAAGCGGCGCTGGTCGGCGAGGACCAACCGGGCCCCCGTGGCATCGCGGGTCAATTCCGCAACGCCCTGACCAAACGGTGTGGTCAACAGAACCGCGTCGCGCCCGGTCTCGTGGTGCCAATCGACCTTGGCATTATGGCGAACGTCGCCATGGCGCACGGCAATCCGGCCGACGAAGGCAAACTGCGCGATCTCGCCGGCGGGCGGACGCGCAGGAGATTCAGGGGTGGTTGCGCAACCGGACAACACCGCCAACGCGAAAATTAAAATTGCCCGTATCAAGGTGCGAGGCGTTTGATGGTTTCTGTCAGTGTCTCGTTGGCCGGGTGCGCGCGCCGGGCCGCGTCCCAGGTCTGGCGCGCTTCGTCATGGTGGCCGAGCGACCACAGGACCTCGCCCAGATGCGCCGCAATCTCCGGGTCGGCGCGCATGCCGTAGGCGGCGCCGAGGACTTCCAGTGCCGCCCGGGCGTCACCCATGCGGAACAGTGCCCAGCCCTTGCTGTCAAGGATGAGCGGGTCGTTGGGCGCCAGTTGCAGCGCCCGCTCAATCAGCGCGAGCGCTTCGGGCAGGCGGATGTTGCGATCGGCTAAGGTATAGCCGAGCGCGTTGTAGGCGTGGGCATGATCGGGCTTGAGCTCGATCAGGCGCCGCAGATGGCGTTCGAGCTCGTCGCTGCGGTTCAGCTTTTCGGCAACCATGGCGATTTCATACAACAGCTCGGGCTGGTCGGGCTGTTGCTCCAGACCGCGCGCCAGCACGGCGTGGGCATCGGCAATCTGGCCGGCTTCGCGCAGCAGCTGCGCCTCGCCGATCAGGAGTTGCGCGCGCTCTTGCGGATTGGCGGCCTCGCTGCTTGCCAGGAGACGGCGCGCCTCTTCCAGATTGCCCCGCTTGACCAGCAGACTCGCGGCTTGCAGCCGGGCGGACAGATAGTGTTCGCCGCGACCGACCTTGCCGTACCACTGCAGGGCTTCGTCAGGACGCTTGCTCTCCGCGGCGATCTGGCCGAGATAGAAGTGCGCCTTGTCCGCTTCAACGTGGCCGATTTCGGCCAGCTTGCGCAAATGGATTTCCGCCTCCGCCTTGTCGTCGAGTTGCAGCGACAGCACGGCAACGGCAAACAGGACATCGCCGCTCCTGGCCGGATCGCTCTCGCTTTGTTGCAGCAAAATGCCGAACTGGCGGCGCCCCTCGACGTAGCGCTTGTCGCCCACCAGGGCGCGCGCGTAGGTCAGCCGCGCATTGCGCGCCTCGGGATGGGCGGCGATGAATTCTTCGAGCACCGCAAACGCCGCGCCTTTTTCACTCAACTGGGCCAGCAGCAAGGCGGCGGCTTACCAGTCGGGTTTGAGTTTCCTCGCTTGCCGGGCGGCGTCTCGCGCCGCATCCGGATCGCGCGCATCGAAAGCCGCCACGGCGCGCACGTAATGCGCCTCGGGCAGTTGCAGGTAAGGGGCGGTCAGCGCCTCGATCAGTTCGCGCACCGCCTGCTTGTCCTCGGCGCGGGCGAACAGGCTGTTGAGGCGCAGCAAACCGGTGCCGATCTGCTGCGGCGCGAGGGCCAGCAGCGCCGCCGTCCTTGGCTGGAGTTCAGCATAGCGTCCCTGCGCCACCAGCACGTTGATCAAGGTCAGGTGGGCCTGCAGCGACGCCGGATCGATATCGAGCATCAGCTCCGCGGCCTGTTGGGCCAGCTGCGGATGCCGTGCATGCACGGCAATTTCGGTGGCGCGGCGCGCCAGGCGCGGATCGCGCGTCCGGCGGGCCAGATCGAGGTAGAGTTCGGCCGAGTTGGCGAACTGCCCGCGCTGGCTGGCTATCTCGGCCAGCAGGAACTGGTAAAGCAACCGGGGCGTCAGTTCGACGTCCGGCAAACCCGCAACAGTTACGTCCTGTTCGGGCGGCCCATCCTGGGCTTGCAGGCCGGAACCGGACAGCAACGCTACGGCGACGAACAAGGGAAGGATCGGCTTCATGAGAGCGGGGGTCGAATGAAAATGCTGTGCGTCTGGAGTGTCTACAATGATGTCATGTTAGCAGCTTCCAATCCAGCCCATGCCTGAACTCCCCGAGGTCGAAGTCACGCGGCGCGGCATCGCCCAACGGACCGAGGGCTCCAGGCTTGATCGCGCCGTCCTGCGCGCGCCGAGTTTGCGTTATCCGATTCCCCCCGGCCTGGCCAGCAAGCTCGCCGGCCGCACACTGATCGCGGCAAAACGGCGCGGCAAATATTTGCTGCTCGATCTCGACGGCGGCCATCTGCTGATTCATCTGGGCATGTCGGGCAGCCTGCGCTTTGTCGCTCCCGGCACACCACCCCAAAAGCACGATCACGCCGATCTCATCTTCGGTGACGCAGTATTGCGGCTCACCGACCCGCGGCGCTTTGGCGCTCTGCTGTGGCTGACGGGCGATCCGCTGCAACATCCGCTGATCGCCAAGCTGGGCATCGAGCCGCTGACGCGAGAATTCACCGCCAACTGGCTGCATGCCGCCCTCGCGGGCCGGACACTGGCGATCAAGCCGGCGCTGATGGATTCTGGTCTGGTGGTCGGCGTCGGCAACATCTATGCGGCGGAAAGCCTGTTCGACGCCGGCATCGACCCGCGTCGCGCCGCCAGCCGGGTATCTCTGGCACGTCTTGGACGACTGGTGCCGACGCTCAAGAAAACCCTGCAAGCGGCGATTCGCGCGGGCGGCAGCACGCTGCGGGATTTTTGTGGCACCGATGGCGGCATGGGCGACTTCCAGACCCGCCACAAGGTTTACGCTCGGGCCGGGCTACCCTGCCTCAATTGCGGCAGCCCGATCAAGGCGATCAGGCAGGGGCAGCGTTCGACTTTCTACTGCCCGCGCTGTCAACGCTGATCCAAAAATAAGCCGCCGTTCAACCGGCCGTGAGTTTCTTGAACTTTGCCATCAACTGATCCTTGGTTTCGACGTGGTCCGGGTCTTCCGGGATGCAGTCGACGGGGCAAACTTCGCGGCACTGGGGGGTGTCGTAGTGACCGACGCATTCGGTGCATTTGTCGGGATCGATGATGTAAATCTCGTCACCCTGCGAAATCGCGTTGTTCGGGCACTCGGGCTCGCACACATCGCAATTGATGCATTCGTCGGTGATGATCAGGGCCATGGCTTTTTCCTCTCGCTTGCGGATTATTGTGTCTTTGTCTGTTGTCTTAATTTTTCCGCCAGTTTTTCAACCACCAGCGGATGCACGAATTGTGAAACATCGCCCCCCAGCAGCGCGATCTCCCGCACCATCGTCGCCGAGATGAACATGTACTGCTCGCCCGGCGTGAGGAACAGGGTTTCGATGTCGGGATGCAGGCGGCGGTTCATGCCGGCCATCTGGAATTCATATTCGAAGTCGGAAGCGGCACGCAGGCCGCGCACGATGACCCGCGCATTGCGCTCGCGCAGAAAATCCATGAGCAGGCCGGAGAAGCCGATTACCTTGACGTTCGGCAGGTCGCGGGTGAGCTCGCGCGCCATCGCGACCCGGTCTTCCAGCGAGAAGATCGGGTGCTTGCCAGAGCTTGCGGCGATGCCGACGACGACATGGGCAAACAGCCGCGCAGCGCGGCGCACCAAATCCTCGTGCCCCCGCGTGAAGGGATCGAAGGTGCCTGGATAGACGGCGATGCCGTTGTTCATGCTGCCGCCGGGCCGCCCCAAGGCAGCATGCGCCCCCCGGTGGGGGGCAGCGAACGCAGTGCGTGTGGGGGGCTAGTTGTGTTCATAAATGTTCCAGCAAGTGATAGAAAACCTGGCCCGCCTGACCCTGCTTCACGGTCTGCCAGTCGCCCAGCGAAGCAATGCGCCGCTCGGCCTCCGCGTAAATCCGCATACCGGGCCTGGCCAGCCCCGGCAAGAGCGGCGCCACTTTTTCCAGCCAACCCTGTCGATAGGGCGGATCAAGCAGCAATAGGTCGAAAGAAGGACTCGCCGTGGCGGCAAATTCTAGCGCATCCGCCCGTTGCAGCCGCAGCCGCGCGCAGGCAAAAACAGCGGCATTCTGCCTTAGCCGCGCGAAAGCACCTTGATCGCGCTCAACCAGCACCACGCCTGCCGCGCCGCGCGAGGCGCACTCGAAGCCCAGAATGCCACTGCCGGCGAACAAATCGAGGCACTGCCAGCCCGTCAGATCCTGCCCGAGCCAGTTGAACAGGGTCTCGCGCACGCGGTCCGGCGTTGGCCGCAAGCCCGGCGTGTCGGCAACCTGAACCAGCCGGCTGCGCCATTCGCCGCCGGTGATGCGGATATGGGACATCAGTCGGCGGCAACAATCACCGTCACGAGATTTTCCGGCTTCACATGCCGCCGGAAGGCTGCCCTGACGTCATCCCGGGTGATGGCGGCGACTTTGCGCGGGAATTGGTCGAGGTAGTCGAGTGGCAGGCCATGGAAGCCGATCAGCGACAGGTGGGCAAGCAGCTTGGCGTTGCTGTCGATGCGCAGCGCCTGACCGTCGATGAGGTTCTTCTTTGCGGCGGCGAGTTCCTGCGCGGTCGGGCCCTCGGCGAGGAATTTCGTCAGCACCGCGTCGACTACCTGCAAGGCATCGTCCGCCTGTTCCCGTTTGGTCTGCAGACCGATCTGGAAGGGGCCGGGCAAGACGCGTGGGGCGAAGGTGGAATAAACGCTGTAGGCGTAGCCGCGTTTTTCGCGCACCTCTTTCATCAGCCGCGAGACGAAACCGCCGCCGCCGAGCGTGTAGTTGCCGACCAGCAGGGCGAAATAGTCGGGATCGGTGCGCGTAATCGTCGGCAGGCCGACATGGATGTGCGATTGCGCGGCCGGGTGGGCGACCTTGAGCGTTTCGCGTTGCGGCAACGTGACGGGCGGCAATGCGGCAACCGGTTCGCCCGCGGGCAGCGCTTCGGTCAACTGGACGGCGATGGCTTCGGCCTCGCTTCTCGACACGTCGCCGATGATCGACACCACTGCGCCACGCGCCGTGTAGTAGGTCTGGTAAAAGGTCACGAGATCGTCGCGGACGACCTTCGCCACGCTCTCGGGTGTCGCCACATTGCCGTAGGGATGCCCGGGATAGAGCGCGGCCACAAAGCGCTTGCCGGCGATGGCGTCGGGGCGCGTGTCGGCTTCTTTCAGGCTTTCGATGGTGCGCGTCTTCTCGCGCGCCAGCACGGCTTCGGGAAAAGTCGGCGCTGACAGGACGGCGCGCATGAGCGCCAGTGCGCCGGTTTTCTCCGTGGCGAAGCTGAGCGTGCGCAAGTTCACGCTGGCCTTGTCGTGATCGGAACCGGAGGACAGGCGCGCGCCGAGGTCGACGAGCCGCCCGGAGATCTGTTCCTCGTCGAGGCTGCCTGCGCCGGCGTCGAGCAGGCTGGCGGTGAGGCTGGCCACGCCGGACTTGTCGGCCGGGCTACGCGCACCACCAGCAACGAAATCGATTTGCACGTCAAGAATGGGCAGGTCGCGGCTGGCGACGAAATACACCTTCGCGCCGGTCGGGGCAACCCAGTGCTGGATCTGCGGGCCGGCCTGGACAAAGCTGCTGAATGCGGCAATCAGCAAGGCAATAAATGTTCGCATGGCGGGCTTCCTCAATGACGCACCGCAAACGCGGGCTTTTTCTGCGCTGCCGGATCAATCGGCTGCGGGTCGAGCACCGACACGGTGAGCGTGTCGTCGCTGAAATATTGCTTTGCCACGGCCTGCACTTCCGCCGCGGTCACGCTACGAATCTTTTCCAGCAGTTTGTCGATGTCACTCCAATGGATTCCCGTGGCTTCGGCAAAGCCGATTTCCATGGCCTGGGCCATCAGCGAATCGCGCTTGTACACCTGTGCGGCGATGGTCTGGGTCTTGACGCGCTGCAACTCTTCCTCGGTCACGCCCTCCTCCTGAATGCGGATGATTTCAGCTTTCAGGGCGGCCTCCAGCTCAGCGACGGTCTTGCCGGCCGCGGCCGATCCGGCGAGCAGGAACAGCGCTTCGCCGCGCAGCGTGGCGTCGTACCAGGCGCTCGCCGACTGGGCGATTTTCTCGCCGCGCACCAGGCGCTTGGGGAAACGCGCCGCATCGTTGCCGGCAAGCAGCGCGGCCAGCACTTCGAGCGCATAGGGGTCGCGGTCCTGGTCGACGTCCTTGAGCCTGGGCGCCTTCCAGGCCATCAGGATATAGGGCAGCTGTGCCGGCGCCTTCACCGTGACGCGCCGCTGGCCGGTCTGTAGCGGTTCGTTTTGCGGCTTGCGGTTCGGCAGGGATCGGGCCTGGTGTTTGCCATAGGTCTGTTCTGCGAGACGGAACACCTCGCGATGATCGACATCGCCCGCCACAACGACATAGGCATTATTGGGCGCATACCAGGCGCGATACCAGGCGCGCGCATCCTGCCAGGTCATGCTCTTCAGGTCGTCCATCCAGCCGATGACCGGCCGGCGATAGGGGTGGGCGGTGAAGGCCGCCGCGTTGAGCGCCTCATACACGCGTGCCTGCGGATTGTCGTCGGTGCGCAGGCGCCGCTCTTCCATCACCACCTGGATCTCGGCGGCGAATTCCTCGGGCTGCAGTTGCAGATTGACCATGCGGTCGGCTTCGAGCCGCATCATCTCGGGCAGAGCACTCTTCGGCACGATCTGGAAATAAGCGGTGTAGTCGAGGCTGGTGAAGGCGTTGTCGCGCCCGCCCGCTTCCGCCACGCGCTTGTTGAACTCGCCGGGTTTCAGTGTCTTGGTCCCCTTGAACATCATGTGTTCGAGTACATGGGCGACGCCCGATGTGCCGTCCTTTTCGTCCATCGCCCCGGCGCGATACCAGACCATATGGACGACGGTGGGGGCGCGGCGGTCTTCCTTGACGATGACGCGCAGGCCGTTGGCGAGTGTCTTTTCGAAGGTCGTTTCCTGACCTGCAAAACTCGGCGCTGCAGAGACAGCAAGGACGAGGGCGGCTATTCCGAGTTTGGTGAAGACTAACCGGCGTAGCCGGTTAAGCGCAGCGGCCGGAACAAAAGTCGGCGCTGGCAGGACGGCGGCGACAAGCAGCCAAAGGATGGAAAACTTATTGTTTTTCATGGCTCTGCAGGGCGTTGAATTAGAATGGCGGCCGTGCATCATAGCGCGACCCTGCTTACGACAATTCACCCCCATGTTTGGTTTCCTGAAAAAGAGTCAAGGCGCCACGGACGCGCCGAAACCGTCCTGGACGGAACGCCTGAAAGCGGGCCTCGCGCGCACCCGGGCCGCGCTGACCACCCCGCTCGGCGAGCTGTTCTCCCGCGCGAAGATCGATGACGAACTGCTCGAAGAGCTCGAATCGACGCTGCTGATGGCCGATTGCGGCATCGACGCGACGACCTGGCTGCTGACCGAGCTGCGCGCGAAGGTGAAGAAGGAGAAGATCGAGTCGCCCGCCGCCCTGCGCGAGGCGCTGATCGAGTTGCTGACGCAGCTCCTGACCCCGCTCGAACAACCGCTCGACCTGAATCACCCAACGCAGAATCAGCGCCCCTTCATCATCATGATCGCCGGCGTCAACGGCGCGGGCAAAACCACCTCGATCGGCAAGCTGGCCAAGCAGTTCCAGAACGAAGGCCACACCGTGCTGCTCGCCGCCGGCGACACCTTCCGTGCCGCTGCCCGCGAACAACTCACCGAATGGGGCCGCCGCAATGACGTGACGGTGATCGCCCAGCCATCAGCCCCCCCCGCCAACCTCGCTTCGCTCGGTTCTCCCCCCAAGGGGGCGAAAAACCCTCGGGGCGGCCCGTCGAGTTTTTCCGGCGATCCGGCGGCCGTGGTCTTCGACGCGATCGGCGCGGCGCGCGCCCGCGGCATCGACGTGATGATGGCCGACACGGCGGGCCGCCTGCCGACACAATTGAACCTGATGGAAGAAATTGCCAAGGTGCGCCGCGTCATCCAGAAG
>JAUXNZ010000237.1 GCA_030682595.1 Rhodocyclaceae bacterium
CTGCGACAGCACGGCGCGCAGTTGCGCATATAAGGGAGAAAAATGACAACAACATTAACCAAAGCCGAACTGTCTGATTTGCTGTTCGAGAAAGTCGGCCTCAACAAACGCGAAGCCAAGGATATGGTGGAAGCGTTCTTCGAAGAAATCCGTGCGCAACTGGAGAAGGGCGAGAGCGTCAAGCTGTCCGGCTTCGGCAATTTCCAATTGCGCGACAAACCGCAGCGCCCCGGACGCAACCCCAAGACCGGCGAGGAAATCCCGATCACCGCGCGGCGGGTTGTCACCTTCCACGCCAGCCATAAGCTCAAAGCAATGGTCGAGACCTCGGCGCATGACAACGTCCAGCCCGAATAAGGCAGAGCCACCGGCAGAACTACCGCCGATACCCGCCAAGCGCTATTTCACGATTGGCGAGGTGAGCGAGTTGTGCGGCGTTAAACCCCACGTGCTGCGCTACTGGGAACAGGAATTTACCCAGTTGAAACCCGTCAAGCGGCGCGGCAACCGCCGCTATTACCAGCACCACGAGGTGCTGCTGGTGCGGCGCATCCGCCAGTTGCTTTATGACGAGGGCTTTACCATCAGCGGTGCCCGGAATCGCCTCGACGAACCCGCGCCCAAAAAACCGGCAACGCCAACTCCGGCCATTTCGGCAGAGGGCGGAATATCGATGCGCATGGAGTTGCTGGGTATCATCAAGTTGCTGCGAGCCTGAGCCACGCTCTGCTATAATCCGCCCCCAGTCGGGGCGTAGCGCAGCCTGGTAGCGCACTTGCATGGGGTGCAAGGGGTCGCGAGTTCGAATCCCGCCGCCCCGACCAGTAATACCAAGGGTTTCCAGTCACAAGCTGGAAGCCCTTTTTCATTGTGCACCCGGCAGGGCCACCTATTTGGAGGAAGCCGCAGGCAAAGCGCTGGCCTGACGAACAGGAAGCGGATATGAGGCGGCACGGCGGGGTAAGGCGGCAATTATCGTCAATCACATGTCATGGATGAGTTCCCGAACCCCAGGGTTGTTCAGAAGCCGAGGCTTTCGCCAGCCCCCATTAGCGTGGCAACGCCCAGAATCGCGAAGATGGCGGCGGCGACACTGTGAACCAGTCGAACGGGCAATTTGTGGGCAAGCTTGTCGCCGACGATGACGGCCGGGACGTTGGCGATCATCATGCCGAGCGTGGTGCCGGCCACGACCGAGAAAAAGGCGTGATACTGCGCTGCCAGTGCGACCGTGGCGATTTGAGTCTTGTCGCCCATTTCGGCAAGAAAGAACGCCACCAGGGTGGTCACGAACACGCTGGCGCGGGTCAGGTTGGCTTCGTCTTCGTCAAACTTGTCCGGAATCAGCATCCAGCCTGCCATGGCAATGAATGAAACGCCCAGCACCCAGCGCAGGGTTTCAGGGCCAACCACGGTTGTGATCCAGGCACCGAGAGCGCCGGCGAGTGCATGGTTGGCCACCGTGGCGATGAAAATTCCGAGAATGATCGGAAGCGGGCGCTTGAATTTTGCTGCGAGGATGAAGGCGAGCAGTTGCGTCTTGTCGCCGATTTCGGCGAGGGTGACGATGCCTGTGGCGATCAGGAAGGCTTCCATGTCAGTTCCCGGGCCGGATCAAGACAAATGACCACATTACTTCCCCGGCCTTCCGGAAGCAATATGGTCAAAGGTCTTGCCAGGTTCGGGAACTGCCTACGCCATGACCTTGCGGCCAAGCATGTTGACGTAAGCCCCTTTCGATGAAGGGCGGCTACTCCCCAGTGACGGTGGCTATTCTACCGAGCCCAGGCGGCCGGTGCGGAAATCATTGATTGCCTGGTTGATTTCTTGCGCGGTGTTCATCACGAACGGGCCGTGTTGTGTGATGGGTTCATGCAGCGGCTGCCCCGCGATCAGCAGTATTTTCGCCTCTTCGGTGGCTTCAATCACCACGCCGTCGGCCGCTGCGTCGTTGGCAAGAATCGCCATGTGTTGTGTCGGTATGGATTGTCCGGCCACGCTGACTGCGCCGCGATAAACATAGATGAACGCGTTGTGCGTTGCCGGCAGCGATTGGGCGAAGCTGGCCCCGGCCGGGAGATGAAGGTCCAGGTACAAGGGGAGCGTGGCTTCGCGCGTGACCGCGCCCGTCACGCCATGGCTTGAGCCCGCGATCAGCGTTACTGTGACGCCGGCCCCGGTTACGAAGCGTGGCAGGTCGGCCGCGGCAAAATCGCGATACCAGGGCGCGCACATCTTGTCGCGGCCGGGCAAGTTCAGCCAGAGCTGGAACCCCTCCATCACGCCTGCTTCCTGCTGCGGAATTTCCGAATGAATCACACCACGACCGGCGGTCATCCACTGGACGCCGCCGTTTTCGAGCAGCCCCTCATGCCCGGCGCTGTCGCGGTGCAGCATGCGGCCGGCGATCATGTAGGTAATGGTCTCGAAGCCGCGATGGGGATGGTCGGGAAAGCCAGCGATGTAGTCGTCTGGATTGTCGCTGCCAAAGGCGTCCAGCATCAGGAACGGGTCGAGCCGGCGCTGGAGTGCCTGCGTCAGCACGCGCGTCAGTTGCACGCCGGCGCCGTCAGAGGTGGGCTGGCCGGTCACCAGCTGTTCTACCATGCGCGGCTGGCTGACCGATTCGGGGCGGGGGGTGGGATGCGTGGTCATTTTCTCTCCTTTGCCTTTGTTGTGGCGCCTCTGCTAGACTCCGCGCCCTTCCTTTCGGGATGGCTGCCGCACTTGATCGATGGCATTTCAGGTCCCGCCGGAGTGTCGCTTCAACCTACATTTATACCTGTGTGACTAATCGAGACTTTTCAACCCTGCCGTTGTCGCCGGTATTTCTACGCAACCTTGAGCGCCTCGGCTACCACAGCATGACGGCGATCCAGGCGCAGAGTCTGCCGCTGATCCTGCAACAGCGCGACCTGATTGCCCAGGCCAACACCGGTAGCGGCAAGACCTTGGCTTTCGCCATCGGCATTCTGCACCGGCTTGACCCTGCCGATTTCAGCACCCAGGCACTGGTACTGTGCCCGACGCGCGAATTGGCCGATCAGGTTGCCAAGGAGTTGCGGCGCGTGGCCCGCTTTGCCGACAACATCAAGGTGCTGACGCTTTGCGGTGGCGCACCGATGGGGCCGCAAATCGCCTCGCTCGAACATGGCGCGCATGTTG
>JAUXNZ010000240.1 GCA_030682595.1 Rhodocyclaceae bacterium
CAATAGCAGGCAAGCGAGCAATCCGGTAGTGAGTCTTTTCATGATGGTCTCCATAGTATGTCGACCAACGTTCCGGCACCGGCACCGCTGACAGGCGCTTTGTAAGCGTTTGTGTAAATTCGTCACGCGCGACCGCGCTACCGAGCTACATCAGCACGATATCGTATTGCTCATGGTTGTAGCTGGGTTCGGCCTGTAGCGAAATGGGGCGGCTGATGAAGTCGGACAGCATCGCCACCGACTGCGATTCCTCGTCAAGAAACAGATCGATGACGGCCGGGGCGGCGAGCACGCGCATTTCGCGCGCGGAGAACTGGCGCGCTTCGCGCAGGAGTTCGCGCAGGATCTCGTAAGCGACGGTCTGGGCGGTCTTGACGATGCCACGCCCGCCACAGGTCGGACAGGGCTCGCAGAGAATCTGGGCCAGCGATTCGCGCGTGCGCTTCCTGGTCAACTCGACCAGGCCAAGCTGGGTGAAACCATTCACCGTGATGCGCGTGTGATCGCGGGCGAGCGCCTTGTCGAGTTCCACCAGCACGGCGGAGCGGTGGTCGGGCGACTCCATGTCGATGAAGTCGACAATGATGATGCCGCCGAGATTACGCAGGCGCAACTGGCGGGCGATGGTTTGCGCCGCTTCGAGGTTGGTCTTGAAAATTGTGTCGTCGAAGTTGCGCGCGCCGACGAAAGCGCCGGTATTCACGTCGATGGTGGTCAGGGCCTCGGTCTGGTCGATGATGAGATAGCCGCCGGACTTGAGGTCGACGCGCCGCCCCAGCGCCTTCTGGATTTCATCCTCGGCGGCGTAGAGATCGAAGAGCGGCCGTTCGCCGGTGTAATGCGTCAGGAGCGGCGCCAGTTGCGGCATGTATTCGCTGGCAAAGGTGGCCAGTTCCTGGAAATTTTCGCGCGAGTCGACGACGATGCGGGTGGTTTCTGGTCCGGCCAGATCGCGCAGCACCCGCTGGGAGAGCGTCAGGTCGTGGTGCAGCAGCGCCGGCGCCGTTCCGCCGGGTCCAAACATCGGCGCCGTCCCGCCGGCTCCCGCCCCCGGCGCCGTTCCGCCGACTGCCGATTTAGGCGCGGCGGCGCTCGCCCCGCGGTGACGAATTTCCTGCCACAGGCGGCGCAGATAGGCGATGTCGGCGGCCAGTTCCGCATCGCTGGCGTTCTCGGCCATGGTGCGCACGATGAAGCCGCCGGTTTCATCGGCGGGCAGCAGTCTGGCGATGCGTTCGCGCAACTGCTCGCGGCGTCCGGCCCCGGTTCCGGTTCCATCGTCGATCTTCTGGGAGATACCGATATGTTTTTCCTGCGGCAGATAGACGAGCAGGCGGCCGGCCAGCGAAATCTGCGTCGTCAGGCGCGCACCTTTGGTGCCGATGGGATCCTTGAGGACCTGCACCATCAGCGTCTCGCCCGCGACGATCAGCCGCTCGATGGGATGCGGCCCGGCGCCGTGCCGCTCGCCGTTCTTGCCGTTCCAGATGTCGGCGACATGAAGGAAGGCGGTGCGCTCCAGCCCGACCTCGATAAAGGCCGATTGCATGCCCGGCAACACGCGCACCACGCGCCCCAGATAAATGTTGCCGACGATGCCGCGTCCGCCAATGCGTTCGACATGCAATTCCTGCACGGCGCCCTGCTGCATCAGCGCGACGCGGGTTTCCTGCGGGGTGAAATTGATGAGGAACTCTTCGTTCATGGTAATGAAAGTCGGCGCTGGCCTCGGTTGCCAATGAGTGGCGACTCTACACGGGATACCCGAATTCGCGCAGCAGGAGCGCGGTTTCGCACAGCGGCAGGCCGACGATTCCCGAGTGGCTGCCGCGAATCTCTTCGATGAACATCGCGGCGAAGCCCTGGATGCCGTAAGCGCCCGCCTTGTCGCGCGGTTCGCCGCTGGCGACATAACGCTGGATTTCGGCGGCGTGCAGCGTGCGGAAACGCACTTCGCTGACCGACAGCCGCTGTTCGATGCGCCCGTTGTGCACCATGGCGATGGCCGTCAGCACGCGGTGTGCGCGACCGGACAGACGGCCGAGAATCGCCGTCGCGTCGGCATCGTCCACCGGCTTGCCGATAATTTCGCCAGCGACGTCAAGCGTGGTGTCGGCGGCCAGCACCGGACGAATTTGCAGCCGCCGCGCTTGCAGCAGCGCGCTGCCGTGCTGCGCCTTGGCCGTGGCCACGCGCAGCGCATAGACATCCGGCGCCTCGCCGGGCAGCGGGTCCTCGCAAGTGGCGGCGTCCTCACGGCTGCCGCCGCGAAACAGCAACAGATCGAAACGCACGCCGATCTGCGCCAGCAACTCGCGCCGCCGCGGACTTTGCGAAGCCAGGTAGATGCGGGGTTCGAGGGCGGTCATGACGGATACTTTCAAGCCCGGTGGTAAGGGTGGCCCTTTTGCAGGCTGTGGGCGCGATACAGCGCCTCGGCCAGCACGATGCGGGCGAGACCGTGCGGGAGGGTCAGCGCGGACAGGCGCAGGCGCTCGTGGGCGCTGGCTTGCAACGCCGGGTCGAGTCCGTCGGGGCCGCCGATGAGCAAGGCGATATCGTCGCCCTGGCCCTGCCAGGTTTCGAGACGTCTGGCGAGCGCCTGGGTGTCAAGCGTTTCGCCGCGTTCGTCGAGGGCGATGCGTCGGCAGCGGGACGGCAGCGCGGCTTCGATGCGTTTCGCCTCGGCGGCCATCAGCGCCGCCACCGGCTTGCCGGTGGTGCGTGGTTCGGGCTTGATCTCGCTGAGTTCCAGTGGCAGTTCGCGGGGCATGCGTTTGGCGTATTCGGCAAAGCCGGCGTTCATCCAGTCGGGCAGGCGGGTGCCGACGGCGACGATCATCAGCTTCACTGCGGCAGTCTCACTTTTCAGGCGTTGCGGCCTTCTCGGTCGCCGCCGCGCGCTTGGGCTTGATTTTCCACAGCGATTCAAGGTCGTAGTGCAGCCGCACATTGGGCTGCATGACATGGACGATGATGTCGCCCAGATCGACCAGCACCCACTCGCCGCTCTCCTCGCCTTCGATGCCGATCACTTCGCCGCCAGCCTCCTTGACCTTGTCATGGACGTTGCGGCCCAGCGCCTTGACCTGCCGCGTCGAATCGGCGCTGGCGATGATGATGCGGTCGAACAGCGAGCTCAGCTTTTTGGTGTTGATGACCTCGATGTCGCGGCCTTTGATGTCTTCCAGTGCCTTGACGGCGATTTTTTGCAGTTTGAGGGTGTCCATGTCAGTGACCATAAAGGGAATGTTGATGAATATAGTCGAGAACGGCCGGTGGCAGCAATGGTGCTAGCGCGGCTTCCGGCGCGTGTGCGGCGATCAGGCCGCGCACCGCGGTGGCGGAAACCGTTCCGGCAACGAGTTCGAAGGTGGCAATGTTGCCGGCCGGCGCTATTGAAAAGTCGGCGCTGGCGAGACGGCAATGAGCCGGATCGCCGCCAATATGGAGACGGCGTGACGCGAATTCCTCGAGCAGCGGCGCTGTGAAATCATTGAGCGGAAAACCCGGGCGCGTCGCCACGGCGATATGCGCGAGATCGAATATCTCCCGCCAGCGATGCCAGCCCGGCAGCCCGAGAAAGGCGTCCGCGCCCATCAGCAGCACCAGCGGGCGGGCCGGACCCTGTTGCTGGCGTAACCGTGCCAGCGTATGCACGGTGTAGCTGGTCGCCTGGCTGCCAACCTCGCTGGCATCAAGCAGAAAGCGTGGCTCGTCGGCGATGGCCGCCTGCACCATGGCCAGTCGGTCGGTTGCCGCGGCCCGTGGCGTGCTGCGATGCGGCGGTTGTCCGGCGGGAATCCACAGCACTGCTCCGAGACCCAGCCGGTCGAGCGCGGCGTGCGCCAGGGCGAGGTGGGCGTTATGCACCGGGTCGAAGGTGCCGCCCAGAATGCCGATGGGTTTTTCAGGCACTCGCGTCGACGCGCGGATGAAAGATGTCGCGGTAGCTGATGTAGATGCTGGCGGTGAGCACCGGCGCAACGAGGAAGACCAATACCATGCGCATGGCGATAAAGGCGACGCTGGTTGCCGCTCCGGCGATCTGGCTGACCAGGATCAGCAAGAGCCCCGGCACGACGCCGGCGACGACGATCGCGGCGAACGCGAACATGACAAACGCCCGCCAGTTGCGCCAGCTGGCGACCGTGCTGAAAAACAACGACTTGAGGGGGCTGACGCGATCCCAGCCGGTGAGGAAGGGCGCAAACCAGAAGGCGATGATCAGCGGGGTGGCCAGCAGCATCAGGCGCAGCAGGGCGCCCAGCACGTCGGCATCGCGTGCCGCCGCCGCGGCGCCCGCCGTCGCAGTCGCCGCCACTTCTGCCGCGTCCGGGGGCAAACTCGCCGCGCGTTCGAGACTGGAAAACGGATCGACGCCATTGCCCAGCACCGAGTTCAGCCACACCAGGATCAACGCTCCGATGAGTTGCAGCAGTCCCAGGCGCAGCATGGCGAGGCCATTGCCCTCCCTGCCGATCAGGCCGCGCAGCAGGGTGGCTTTCCCGGGCGCGAGTCCCTCATCGACCAGCCGGCAACCATTGGCGACGATCAGCGTGAGGGCCGGCAGCGCCAGCGGCAGGAGGATCGGACCAATGCCCGGCAGCAACACCGTCACACTCTGCACCAGCAGCAGATAGAGGATTGTCAGGGCGGTGATCAACGGCGGGTTGCGGCGAAACAGCCGGAAGCCCTCAAGTAACCAATAGGTCCCGCGCGCGGCGGGCAAGCGGCGCGCCTGCATGGTGCCGCGTCAGAAGCTGCGAATGACCCACATCGGCACGGACAGCGTCTTGTCGCCGACATCCTGGCGCACGAAGCCGCCATCGCCTTTGGGGTCGATCAGGTAATAGGGCGTGCCGTGTGGCGGCGTCACCTTGATCATGTAGAGCTTGCCGCCCATGCGGAATTCCTCGACCCGGTCTTCGCCGCGCTTGGTGATGGTGACTTGCGGTTCGAGGGCAGAGTCAATCAGACCTGGCGGCGGGGGCGGGGGTTCTGGCAGCGGCTGCAAGTCGGCGGGGCGAGTTTGCGCAGCGGCCGAAAAGGCAGTGGCGCACAGTAGGGCGAGCAGGGCGAGGCGAAATGAGTGGTGGCGCATGGCAGGGACCCGGGATGACGGAACCATTCTAACGTGAAAACCCAGCGTTTGCGCCGGGCCGCCCCAAGCAAAAGCGGCACGCGGCACCAGCCGCAACCCG
>JAUXNZ010000248.1 GCA_030682595.1 Rhodocyclaceae bacterium
CACCCTGAGGCCAGCGCGAAAATGATAGAGGCGCGAATCGCCGCAATGCGCCCAATCGGCGCGGCCCGACTGGACAATCAGCAGGCAGGCGGTGCTGTGCGGATCATGCTCGGTGGTGAAGCGCGACAGGTTGATGCCGTCGTGCGCGTCGTTGATGCCATCGGCGAGCATCGCCCGGACATCGACGCCCCCCGGCGCGCTGGCCAGAAAGATATTGCGGGCCGAATGAATGACCTGCTCGGCCGCCATCGCGCCGCCGCTATGACCGCCCATGCCATCGGCCAGCACGGCCATCACAGCGCCCTTCTGGACGGGATGCGTGAACAGGCCGACGCGGTCTTGCTGCTCGTCGCGGTCGCCGATGTGCTGTGCGGTGCAGGTTTCGATGGTGAAGGGCATCGCGCGATTATACTTAACGACCCACCCTTTCTCGACGAGGACACTCATCATGCTGCCCGGACGCGGTTACAACGAATTGAATGTCGGCGACGCCTTTGACTCGGCGATGACCCTGACCGAAACCCACATCGTGCTGGGCGCCGGCCTGTTCGGCGATTTCAACCCCCTGCATGTCAATGAAAGCTGGGCGAAGTCCGGCAAATTCGGTACGCGCATCGCCCACGGCTACCTGACCAGCAATGTCATGGCGGCGCAGATGGGCATGCTGCTCTACGGCACGGCCATCGCCTACATGGAGCATGCGATCCGCTTCACCGCCCCGGTCAAGCCCGGCGACACGCTGCATGTCACCTGGACCGTCACCGCCAAGGACGACAAGCCCAAACACAACGGCGGCATCGTCGGCTTCGCCGGCGTTTGCAAGAATCAGGAGGGCACGACGGTCGCCGAGGCCAACGCCAAGCTGATGGTGAAGAATAACGGGTGAAAGTCGGCGCTGGCGAGACGGCGCAGACGGATCGCCGCCAACATGGAGACGGCGCAGACCGATCGCCGCCAACATGGAGACGGCGTCAGCAGGCTGTCGTCGCGCCGCGCCCGGCGGCAATCTGGCGCGCCAGCAGAAACACCGGCACGAGCCCCACGGCGACAATCGCCAGCGCCGCCGTGGAGGCTTCCGCCAGCCGCTCATCCGACGCCAGCGTGTAGGTCTGCGTCGCCAGCGTATCGAAGTTGAAGGGGCGCATCACCAGCGTGGCCGGCAACTCTTTCATCACATCGACGAACACCAGCAGGCCGGCGGAAAACAGGCTGCCGCGCAGTAACGGCAGATGCACCCGGCGCAGTGCCTCCACCGGACCGCAGCCCAGACTCTTGGCGGCCGCATCCATGCTCGGCGTCACGCGCACCAGCCCGGATTCGACCGTGTGCAGGGCAATCGCCAGAAAACGCGCCAGATACGCGTAGATGAGCGCCGCCACGCCGCCCGTCAGCAGCAACCCCGGACTATGACCGGACAGGTCGAGCCAGACGGACGCCAGCCAGTGGTCGAGACGTGTCACCGGAATCAGCACGCCGACAGCGATCACCGAGCCGGGCACCGCATAACCCAGCCCGACGATGCGGTTGGCCAGCCGCGCCAACTGCGCAGACCAGGGCGCGCCATGCTGCTCCCGCGCCAGCCGCAGACCATAGGCCAGCAGCACGGCCAGCAACACCGCCAGCAGGGCGCTGATGCCGGCCACCAGCAGGCTGTTTTTCGCCAGCACGCCATACCGCAGACCGAATTCGCTATCCCCGCCCGCCAGGGTCAGCCTGAACAACAGGGCGCCGGGCAGGAGAAAGCCCAGCACCAGCGGCGCCAGGCAGACCGCGCTCGCCGCCCAGGATTGCCAGCCGCTCAGGGAGCGCCGTTCGCCGCGCCGCCGCCCGGTTTCGTGGAAGCGCGCCCGCCCGCGGCTGATGCGTTCCAGCGCCATCAGGCACAGCACGAAGGTCAGGAGCGCGCCGGCCAGTTGGGCAGCGGCGATGCGGTCGCCCAGCGCGAACCAGGCGCGATAAATCCCGGTGGTGAAGGTCGGTACGGCGAAATATGCCACCGTGCCGTAGTCGGCCAGCGTTTCCATCAGGACCAGCGCCACGCCGGCCACGACGGCAGGCCGCGCCAGGGGCAGCGACACGCGCAGGAAGGCCGCCCACGGCGACAACCCCAACGAGCGCGCCGCCTCGAAAGTGCCCGACCCGCGTTCGAGAAAGGCCGTGCGCGCCAGCAGATAAACATAGGGATAGAGCACACAGATGAACATCAGGGTCGCCCCGCCGAGGCTGCGAATTTCCGGGAACCAGTAATCGCCACGCCGCCAGCCGAAGGTCTCGCGCAGCGCGGTCTGCACCGGCCCGACGAACTGCAACAGGTCGGTATAGACATAGGCCATGACATAGGCCGGCATCGCCAGCGGCAACAGCAGCGCCCAGTCGAACACCCGCCGGCCGGGAAACTCGGTCATCGACGTCAGCCAGGCCGTCGCCACGCCCACCACGGCAACGCCGAGCCCCACGCCCAGCGAGAGCAACAGCGAATTGAGGATGTATTCGGGCAGCACGGTCGCCGCCAGATGGCTCCAGGTTGCGCCGGTATCGCCGGCGAACAGGTTGGCGCCGACGGATAGCACCGGTAGTGCGACGAGCAGGCCGATCAGCGTCGAAACAATAACCAGGGGAGAGCGCATTCAGTGGTCAGGAGACAGGAGACGATAGCTGGTATTATAATTGAGAGTCACTCTCAATTAGACTTATTCCCATGTCTTTGCTCTCACTCGACAACATCAGCCATGCCTATGGCAATCAGGCCGTGGTGCGAGACCTCTCGCTGACGCTTGTCGACGGCGCAATCGGCTGCCTGCTGGGCGCTTCGGGTTGTGGCAAGACGACCGTGCTGCGGCTGATCGCCGGCTTCGAGACCCCCAGCCAGGGCAGCATCCGCCTGCGCGGCACCACCGTCGGCGCGCCCGATTGTCATGTACCGCCCGAAAAACGCAACATCGGCATGGTGTTTCAGGACTACGCGCTGTTCCCGCACCTCACCATCGCCAACAACATCGGCTTCGGCTTACGCGAAAGTCGGCGCTGGCGGGACGGCGCCAGCGAGTCGGCGCCGGCGGGACGGCGCATCAACGAATTGCTGGAGATCGTCGGCCTGTCCGGGCAGGGAAATAAATATCCGCACGAACTCTCCGGCGGACATCAACAACGCGTGGCACTGGCGCGCGCACTGGCACCCGCCCCGCAACTGTTGCTGCTCGACGAACCCTTCTCCAACCTCGATGTCGAACTGCGCGAACGCCTCTCGCTCGAAGTACGCGACATCCTCAAGCAGACGGGTACCGCCGCCATCCTCGTCACCCACGACCAGCACGAAGCCTTCGCCGTCGCCGACATGGTGGGCATCATGCATGCCGGCCGCATCGAGCAGTGGGACACGCCCTACAACCTCTACCATCGCCCCGCCACGCGCCACGTCGCCGACTTTGTCGGCCAGGGCGTCTTCCTGTCGGGGCAGGTCATCGACCGCCAGACCGTCGCCATCGAACTCGGCGCGCTGGACAGCAGTGTGCCGCTCGAATGCGCCAGTTCCTGCCTCGCCTGCGGCAAGGGTTGCGCCCTCGACATCCTGCTGCGGCCGGACGACGTGGTGCATGACGATGCCTCGCCGACCCAGGCCGAGGTAGTCGCCAAAACCTTTCGCGGCGCGGAGTTTCTCTATACCCTGCGTCTGGCGTCCGGCATCCAGGTGCTGTCGCTGGTGCCCTCGCACCACAACCACGCCATTGGCGAAAAGATCGGCATCCGGCTGGATGTCGACCATGTGGTCGCTTTTCGCCAAGTCGCATGATTGCGTGGCTGCCTGCTGAACCCGTCTTCCCGCCCGTCGACCAAGCGCTGAACGAACCCAACGGCCTGCTGGCCGCCGGCGGCGATCTGTCGCCCGAACGCCTGCTCGCCGCTTACCGGCGCGGCATCTTTCCCTGGTATTCGCCCGGCGAACCGATCCTCTGGTGGAGCCCCGACCCACGCATGGTGCTGTTCCCCGACCAGCTCAAGATCACGCGCTCGCTGGCCAAAACGCTGCGCCATGGCGAGTACACGGTCAAGTTCGAC
>JAUXNZ010000269.1 GCA_030682595.1 Rhodocyclaceae bacterium
GCTCGCTGCCCCCCACAGGGGGGCGCATGTCGCCTTGGGGCGGCCCGGCGCCGACATGAAAACCATCGTCATCATGGCGGGTGGTACGGGCGGGCACATTTTCCCCGGACTCGCCGTGGCCGACGAATTGCATCGCCACGGCTGGAAAGTGTTCTGGATGGGCAATCCGGACGGCATGGAGGCGCGCCTGGTGCCCGAGCGCGGTTACACGATGGCCTTTGTACGTTTCGGCGCACTGCGCGGCAAGGGGCTGCTGAGGAAGCTGCTGCTGCCGCTCAGCCTGCTCTCCGGCTTTGTACAGGCCTGGCGACAGTTCTCCACCATCCGGCCGGATGTCGTCCTCGGCATGGGCGGCTTCATCAGCTTCCCCGGCGGCATGATGGCCAGCTTGCGCGGCATTCCGCTGGTGCTGCACGAACAGAATTCGGTCGCCGGACTGGCCAACCGGGTGCTGGCCGGCGTCGCGGATCGCGTCCTGACCGGATTTCCCGAAGTACTGAAGAAAGGCCAATGGGTCGGCAATCCCGTGCGGCATGCCGTCGCCGTCCTGCCAGCGCCGACTTTGCGCTATGGCGAACGCAGCGGGAAACTGAATTTACTGGTGCTGGGTGGCAGCCTCGGCGCCCAGGCGCTCAACGAAACCTTGCCAGCGGCGCTGGCCCTGCTGCCGCCGGATGAGCGACCGGCGGTCGTTCACCAGGCGGGCGAAAAGCATAGCGAGGCGCTCGCTGCCGCCTATGCCGCTGCTGGCGTCGAGGCGCACACGACGGCCTTCATCGAAGACATGGCGGGCGCCTATGCCTGGGCCGATCTGGTGATCTGTCGTGCCGGCGCGCTGACCATCGCCGAACTGGCGGCCGCGGGTGTGGCGAGCATCCTGGTGCCCTTCCCCCATGCCGTGGATGACCACCAGACCGCGAATGCGAAATTTCTGGTGCATGCCGGCGCAGCCATGCTGCTGCCGCAAACCGAATTGACGGCCGAACGACTGGCGTCGCTGCGCAATCTGACGCGCGCACAGCTGCTCGAAATGGCCGAGAAGGCGCGCGAACTAGCGCTGCCCGGGGCAACCGAGGCCGTGGCAAAAGCTTGCCGGGAGATCTGCAAATGAAACACAAAGTTAAAAGAATCCATTTCGTCGGCGTCGGCGGCGCCGGCATGAGCGGTATCGCCGAGGTGCTGGCCAATCAGGGCTACACGGTGAGCGGTTCCGACCTCGCGACTTCGGCGACGACGCGTCGCCTGACCGAAAAGGGCGTGCACGTCACCATCGGCCACGCCGCCGGCAATGTGCAAAATGCCGACGCGGTGGTGGTGTCGACCGCGGTGAAAGAAGACAACCCGGAAGTCGTCGCCGCGCGCGAGCGCCATGTGCCGGTCGTGCCGCGCGCCCAGATGCTGGCCGAACTGATGCGCATCAAGCAGGGCATCGCGATTGCCGGCACCCACGGCAAGACCACCACCACCAGCCTGGTCGCCAGTTGCCTCGCCGAAGGCGGTTTCGATCCGACCTTCGTCATCGGCGGCCGGCTGAATTCGGCTGACGCAAACGCGCGTCTCGGCAGTGGCGAATTCCTCGTCGCCGAGGCCGACGAGTCGGATGCCTCGTTTCTCTTTCTTTCCCCGGTGATTTCGGTCGTCACCAACATCGACGCCGACCACATGGACACCTATGGCCAGAGCTTCGACCGCCTCAAGCAGGCCTTTGTCGACTTCATTCATCGCCTGCCGTTCTACGGCGTCGCCGTGGTGTGCATCGACGATCCGCACGTGCGCGAAATCCTGCCATCCATCGCCAAGCAGGTGGTGACTTATGGCTTCACGGCGACAGCCAACATCCGCGCCGAGAACGTGCGGGCTGACGCCGACGGCAGCGGCCGCATGCATTTCGACTGTGTGCGCACCAACGGCACGGAGTCGCGCTTTGCCGTCACGCTCAACCTGCCGGGAGAGCATAACGTGAGGAACGCCCTGGCCGCGATTGCGGTGGCGACAGAAGTCGGCGCTGGCGATACGGCGATCCAGAAAGCCCTGGCTGAATTCCACGGGGTTGACCGGCGCTTCCAACGTTATGGCGAGATCGATATTCCCGGCGGGGGCCAATTCACGCTCGTCGACGACTACGGCCACCATCCGACCGAAATGGCGGCGACGCTGGCCGCGGCGCGCGGCGCCTTTCCCGGCCGACGCATCGTGCTGGCCTTCCAGCCGCACCGCTACACGCGCACGCGCGACTGTTTCGAGGACTTCGTCAAGGTGTTGTCCGCCGCGGATGCCCTGCTGCTGGCCGAGGTGTATGCCGCCGGAGAAACGCCCATCGTCGCCGCCGATGGGCGTGCGCTGGCACGCGCGCTGCGTGTCGCCGGCAAGCTTGAGCCCATCTTCGTCGAGGACATTACCGCCATGCCGGAAGCGATTCTTGCCGCCGCACAGGATGGCGATGTCGTCATCACCCTCGGTGCCGGCTCGATTGGCGCGGTGCCAGCTTAGCTGGCGCCGCGCCAAAAGACGCCCCCCACCCCCGGCCCCCGCCCCGGGG
>JAUXNZ010000270.1 GCA_030682595.1 Rhodocyclaceae bacterium
ACCACGCGCGCCGGCCAGTTGATCCGGGTACAGATGGCACCCGTGATTGCCGTGGTCGATATTGCGCCAGCCAGCCCGCCGCCTGAGAATGCGCCGCCGCCGCGGCATATTGGCGGCTATGTGCTCGTCCTGGAAAATATCACCCGCGCGCTGGAAAGCGGGGCGCAGTGCGATCGCACGGTGCAGGTGCTGGCGGACGATACGCGCGCCGCGCTGGCCGGCATCCGCGGCAGCCTGCAGAGCCTGCGCACGGCACCCGATGCCGACAGGATCAAGACGGCGGCGGATGCGATCCATGACGAATTGCAGATTTTGACGGTGCGGCTCAACCAGTCGGCGCAGGAATATGCCAATACCCTCGTGAGTCGCTGGCCGCTCGAGGAGATGCAGGGCGCCGACCTGGTGATGGCGGTGGGGCGGCGCATCGAAAGCCGGATCGGGCTGACCGCCAAGATCGACGACGTGGTGCAGGACATCTGGGTGAAGGTTGATAGTTACTCGTTCACCCAGGCGCTGACCTTTCTGGCCTCCAAGCTGGAAGAAAGCTTTGCCGTCAGGCTGGTACGGCTGCGCCTGCTGCATGCTGGACGCATGTTGCAACTGGAGCTGCGCTGGGCGGGCACCGCCGTATCCTCCGAGACCCTGCTCGGCTGGCAGATCGAGCCGATGACGGTGGCGGGGGAAACCACGCCCCTGACCCTGCGCGACGTGGCCGATCGCCATGGCGGCCAGTTGTCCTGCGGGCGCGACTCGGCGATCCAGCAATCATTTTTCCGCCTGCAGATTCCGCTCGCCGTGGCGCAGGCCTCCGTCGATGCCGCCAACCTGGTGCAGGTGGAAAGCCGTCCCGAGTTTTACGACTTTGACCTGTTCAAGCGTGTCGGCGAGGATCATGCCCACGACGACATGCCACTCGCCGATCTTGCTTATACGGTTTTCGATACCGAAACCACGGGGCTGGAGCCCGCAGCGGGCGACGAGATCATCCAGTTCGGCGCGGTGCGCATCGTCAATAGCCGCCTGCTGCGCCACGAAAATATCGACCAACTGGTTGATCCACAGCGTCGCTTGCGGCCGGAAGGCATCAAGATTCACGGCATTACCGAGGACATGGTGCGCGGCCAGCCGACCATCGCCAGCGTGCTGCCGCGGTTCCATGCCTTCTGCGCGGACACCGTGCTGGTGGCGCACAACGCCGCCTTCGACATGCGTTTTCTGCAACTCAAGGAAGAAAAATTGGATATCCGCTTCAACCATCCGCTGCTCGATACCCTGTTGCTGTCGGCGGTGATTCACCCCAACCAGGAAAGCCACAAGCTCGAAGCCATCGCCGAGCGCCTCGGCATCACCATCATCGGCCGCCATACCGCGCTCGGCGATGCCATCGTCACGGCGGAAGTATTCCTGCGCATGCTGCCCCTGCTCGCTGCAATGGGCATCCACACGCTCGGTCAGGCGCGGGCCGCGGCCGAGAAAACCTATTACGCACGCATCAAATACTGACCCTCCCATGAGCACATCCACGGCACGTCCCACTCTGCACAGCCCGCTGGCGGCGATGATCCGCCGCAAGCCGATTACCGTAACCCCCGAGAGCAGTTTGCGCGAGGCCGTTGTGTTGATGTCGGAACATCGCATCGGCTCGATCATCGTCGTCGAGCCGGAAAGCCACCGGCCGCTCGGCATCTTCACCTTGCGTGACCTGCTGCACCGCGTCGCCGCCAAACAATACGATCTCGACCAGATGATCATGTCGGTGATGAGCGGCTCGGGTCTCCTGGCGCTCAACTGGCGTGCCACCGTCTATCAGGCGGCGCTGATGATGGCGCGGCACGGCGTGCACCACATCATCATCGTTGATGCCACCGACAAGCTGGTTGGACTGGTTTCGCAGGAAGATATCTATGAATTGCAAAGCGGCGGCGGCAAGGCGATCTCCGGGGCCATTCGCGGCGCGCGCGACCTGGAAGGGCTGGTCTCCGCCGCCGAGGATATCCGTCGTCTCGCCGAGCGCACGCTGGCCGAGGGCGGTGCCGCCGAGGCGCTTACCCAGTTGATCTCATCGCTCAACGATCATCTGGTGGTGCGCCTGATCGAGCTGACCAGGCAGGAATTCGACCTGCCGAAAGTGCCATGGGCCTGGCTGGCCTTTGGTTCCGAGGGACGCTTCGAGCAGACGCTCTCCACCGACCAGGATAACGGCTTGGTGTTTGCCGCGCCCGCGAGTGAAGCGGTGGCTGTGCGCCAGGCCCTGCTGCCCTTCGCCGCCGAGGTGAATCGCCGCCTCGATGCCTGCGGCTTCCCGTTGTGCAAGGGCAACGTGATGGCGAGCAATCCGGAACTGTGCCTGTCGCTCGACGAGTGGCACCAGCGCTATGCCAGCTGGTTGCGCTCCACCACGCCGCAGGCGCTGCTGAACGCGACGATCTACTTCGATTTTCGTCCGCTCTACGGCGATGAAGCGCTGGCCGGGGAGCTTGCCGAATGGTTGCGCAAGAACATTCCGGGTGCCACGCTGTTCCTGCGCTTCATGGCCGAAAATGCCTTGCGCTCCCAGCCGCCGCTGGGCCTCATCCGTGATTTCACCTTCGACGATAACAAGGAATTCCCGCACACCATCGACCTGAAAGCCAGCGGCACGCGCCTGTTCGTCGATACGGCGCGCATCCTCGCGCTGGCCAACGGTATTGGCGAAACCGGCACGCCGCAACGCCTGCGCGCTGCCGCCGAAAAAGGCAAGATCGGCCGCGATGACGTAGCCGCAATTATCGACGGTTTTTTCTTCCTGCAAAAATTGCGTCTGCGCCAGCAGCAGGAAGGCTCGCCGCTGGGTCTGGTCAACCGCATCGACCCGGAAAAGCTCAACGAGTTGGACCGTTTCGTCCTCAAAGAAGCCTTTAAACAGGCCAAGAAGCTGCAAAACCGCATTCGCCTGGATTACCGACTGTGATGTGCCGTCCCGATGTTGGCGGCGCGACTGCAGCGCCGGTTGTCACCTTGCCTTGGGGCGGCCCGGCGGCAAGGCTGCGTGTCCAGTTTGGTTCGCTCAGTTCAGTTCGTCATCCTTCCAGTATTTCATGCCCTTGACCGTGGCCTGGAGGGCGAGACCGCTCTGGGTTATTTGATACACAGTGATGCCGTCAAACAGAGCCTCGCCGCCCACCGCGGCGCCCTTGTCGCCGGCCTTGGCGGCGGCATCGGCGTGGCCGCCGAATTCCCAGCCGCTGTTGATGAATCTATCCAGCGAAGCGCGGTCGCGGAAAACAAACACCGCGCGGAAGTCTTTGGCGCCAAGCCCCAGGCCAATTCCGGCCTCGCCCATTTTCATGTATGTCTGGCGACCGCTCCGGTTGTCCCTGACCACGCCATAGCCCCCGCCGAAGCTGGCGAAAATGACATTGATATTGACGTTGCTGAACACCGCGTAACCCGGTGCAGCAGCGATCTCGGCGCGGGTCGACGGGCGCAGTTTGTACAGTTCCGTCAGCACTTCGCTGCGCATGTCCAGCACGGCCTTGCGTTTTTCCTGCGGGGTCGTGCCGCTGGTGGTGGCACAGCCGCCCAAGGCAATGGCCAGCAGCAGGCCAAACAGTACGGTCGAGAGTCGTTGCAGTGTCGTGTGCATCGTGCGTCCTCCAAGTGTGGTTGAAATGTTATTGCTGACCAGCCTTGATGCGCTCGGATGCGCGGCGGAACAACTGTAATGCTTCGGTGCGCCGTCCGGCGGCTTCAGCGGCGCGGGCCTGTTCGAGCAACTGGTCGATGCCTGCTTCATCGCCGCCACTGTAGCTGAGTGCGGCGCTTTGCTGCTCGGGTTGGCCGCGTTTGGCGCGAATTACCAGCGCGCTGGGGGTTTTGCCGCTGGTCTTTTCTCCGCTCGCCGTCTTGCCAGCGCCGACTTTGGGCGGCGTCGCCTGGGTCTTCAGTTCCGTCAGCGCCTGGCGATAGGCAGCGAGTGCCGCGCCGCGCTGGCCAATTGCTTCCGCCAAGCGCGCCATGCGCAAGTGTTCCTCGACCCGGTCTGGCGCGGGCAGGGAGCGCAGCGGCTTCGCTTGCGGCCTGGTAACCGCCGCGCGTGCCAGTGCGGCGAAGTTCTCGGCGTTGGTGAAGGTCTGGGCGATCCGGTAATGCCCCTGGCGCATGGCCCAGGCAACGGCGTCGTCCGCGGAGTCGTTTTTCATGGTCGGGTTGGCGCCGGCGGCCATGAGCCGCCGGGCGATGGCCTCATGTCCCTCGCGGGCCGCCATCATGACCACCGTCGAGCCATTGGTGGAGCGGGCATTGACGTCGGCCCCGGCCTCCAGCAGCCGGTCGGTGAGCTCGGCGTGGCCGGCAAAGACGGCATAGTGCAACGCTGTCCATTCACGTTCGGCGCGGTTGGCCCGGTTAACTTGGGCGCCCCGTTCCAGCAGCCATTGCATCGCTGCGCGTCGGCCCTTCCATGCCGCCAGCATCAGCGCCGTCTCGCCGTGGCGGTTGGTGCGGTGGAGGTCGGCGCCCCGGTCGATAAACAGTTCCATGAGCGGAACGTTGCCTTCCCAGGCGGCGATCATCAGGCCGGTGCCGATCTGGGCGCCTTCGAAATTCGGGTCGAGGCCCCCATCCAGCCAAGTGCGCGCCTGGCTGATGTTGCCCAGTTCCATGGCCACCGAAAAGCGGGCCGGATCGGGCAACTCGGCACGCGCCGCCATGGGCAGTAGTTGGCTAAGCAGCAGGCAAAACAGGGCAAGCAGGCGTTTCATGGATGACACAGCAAGGAGGCAAGGGCGTTCAGTCTACCTGTTGCGGTAGCATTGGCCACCATGACGGCGTTGCGCTTCGGTTTATCCATTCTGGCGAGTTTGCTGCTGCATGCGGTCGTGCTCTGGCCGTTCGGTTTTTTCGTGCAGCGTCCCGCACCGGCTCCGCGTCCGGTACTGGAGGCCGTGCTGCTGGCACCCGTGCTGGCAACCCTGGAAACCACCAGCGCGCCTGCGCCTGAGTCAGTTGCCGTACCCGTCAGCAAGGCGAGCCGGCTTGACGCCGTCCCGCCAGCGCCGACTATTCCGCCCAAGCCGCGCGAGTTGCAGGGTCGGGCGCTCAACACTGCGCTGGCCGCTTTGGCCAAGCAGGAGTTTTACCCGCGCGAGGCGATCGAGCGGGGCATCGAGGGCGAGGTGATCGTGTTACTGACCCTGACGCCGAATGGCGGCGTCGCCGCAGTCGCGGTGGCGACCGGTTCAGGTTATCCCATGCTTGACGCGGCGGCACTCGCCGCGGTGCGCGGCATCAACGGCCTGCCAGCGGCGCAGCGTCAAGTTTTGCTACCGGTGCGCTTCCGGCTCGATTAACTTGAAATACGCAATTTGACGCCGAGTAATCCCTTGAGCGCAGCGAACAAACTTTGCCCCCGCCTCTGGCGGGGGCTGGGGGTGGGGGCCATGTAAAGGGGCTGACTTTCATGTTGCGGGGTGATTTTTCCCGCATCATGAAAGTCAGCAGATTTTGCAGGCTTCCACGGGTAGCTTGCGTGCCAGCCAGCCCGGGCCGGACATGCTGCCGGCCATGCCTTCGGGGATGTTGTAGACCTGCGTAAGGCCCTGCGCCTGCAAAAAACGCTGCACTTGGGAAGTGCGGTTGCCGGTGCGGCAGATCAGCGCGATGGGCGCGTTCATCTTGCCGCCAGTCTTGGCCAGTACTTCCTTGAGGAAGCCGGCCGCGCCTTGCGGGTGGATCATGTTGATGAGCGTGGCGCCCTGGGCGACGCCAGTCTGCTGCCATTCGGGCGGGGTGCGGATGTCGATCAGGGTGATCTTGCCGGCGCGGGCGGCTTCGAAGGCTTCGGATGGGGTCATTTCCTGCGCGGCGGCATGGCCAGCCAGCAGCAGCGACAGGAGCAGTGCAAAAAGACGAAAATATCGGGGCATGGAGATGGGGCAGGATGTTGTTGATAACGTCCGAATTTTATCGCATTACCCCAACAGCCTTGCCGCCGGGCCGCCCCAAGGCAAGGCGGCACGCGGCGCCAGCCGCAATCCGCTCCCAAGCCAGAACAAACCACCCCCGTGATTAACGAGCAAAGCAAGCCGCTTGGAACCCCCCGCGGGGGGGGGCGAAGGGGGCGGGTGTTTCAGCATCCAGCTTGGTATAGTCCGCCCCGATGCTTGCCTACCTCATTCGCCGCCTGTTCTACGCCCTGCCGATCCTGATCGGGGTGAACATCATTACCTTTGCGCTGTTCTTCATCGTCAACACACCTGACGACATGGCGCGCATGCATCTGGGAGCGAAGCGCGTCACCGCTGAAGCGATCGAGAAATGGAAGGCCGAGCGCGGCTACGACAAGCCGCTGTTCTGGAGCTCGGCAGCGGCCGGTGTCGACAAGATTACCGACACCATTTTTTTCGGCAAGTCGGTCAGGATGTTCGCCCTCGACTTCGGCCGCGCCGACGACGGCCGCGACATCGCACGTGAAATCAAGGCGCGCATGGGGCCGAGCCTTGCGGTGGCCGTGCCGGTATTTGTGCTTGGCCTGTTTTCCGCCATCAGTTTCGCGCTGCTGCTGGTGTACTTTCGCGCCACTTACCTGGATTTTGCCGGCGTGGTGCTGTGCGTGGCGATGATGTCGATTTCCGGCCTGTTCTACATCATCGGCGGCCAGTGGCTGGTATCGAAGATCTGGCACCTGGCGCCGATTTCCGGTTATGCCGAAGGATTGTCCGCGGCGAAGTTCGTCATCCTGCCGGTGATTATCAGCCTGATTGCCGGCATCGGCTCGTCGGCGCGCTGGTATCGCACGATCTTTCTTGAGGAATACACCCGCGATTACGTGCGCACGGCGCGCGCCAAGGGCTTGCCGGAAAGCCTGGTGCTGTTCCGCCATGTACTGCGCAACGCGCTGATCCCCATCCTCACCGGCGCGGTGGTGCTGATTCCGACGCTGTTCATGGGCAGCCTGTTGATCGAGGCATTTTTCGGCATTCCCGGGCTGGGTAGCTACACCATCGATGCCATCAACGCGCAGGACTTCGCCGTGGTGCGGGCGATGGTGTTCATCGGCTCCGCGCTCTACATCGTCGGGCTCTTGCTCACCGATATTTCCTACACGCTGGTCGACCCGCGCATCAGGCTGCAATAAAATAATGGCCCCCCACGCTCACAAAATCAGTTCGCTGCCCCCCACTGGGGGGCGCATGGTGCCTTGGGACGGCCCTGCGACACCATGAAAATCGTTCTACTCTGGTCGGACATCCTGTTCTTCCTGCTCATCGCAGCGGTGGTGGCGGGCGGCGTGTGGGCGAGCCGGGTCGAGCATTTGCGGCTGGCCTGGCGGCAGGTGGGGCAAAGTCGCGTCGGCATGGCGACGGCAACGGTGCTGCTGGCCTTCGTGTTGATTGCCATGCTCGATTCGCTACATTACCGCGAACGCCTGCCGGGAAACCAGGAAAACTACGCGGTCGAGGTGCGCTCGGCGCTCGATGCCGTGCTGAGCGGCCTGCGCACCCGCGCTGAAAAGACCTACTCCGCGCCACTGGCGATGCACTTGTTTGCCAAGGAATCGCTCGATGCCGACCTGGGGCGCGACTTTCCGCGCCTGCAGCATGGCGGGGCGCATCTGGGCGAGAATCTGGCGGCGCACGATGGCGATATCGCCGGCAAGACGGTCAAAGGGCTGGGGCTGGGGCTGCTCGGTTGTCTGCTGTTTGCGCTGGTGAGTCTGCCGTTGCGCCGGGCTGCGCCGCACCTGGCCTGGAACGCACAGCTGGCCACGGTACTGGTGTTGTGTCTGCTGGCCGGGCCGGTCATCGTACTGGCCGGCGACTACCACGTGCTCGGCACCGACAAGGTCGGCCAGGACGTGCTGTACCTGACGCTGAAAAGCGTGCGCACCGCGCTCTTGATCGGCACGCTGACCACGCTCATCATGCTGCCGGCCGCCGTGGTGCTCGGTCTGTTGGCGGGTTATGCCGGCGGCTGGATCGATGACGTGATCCAGTATCTCTACACCACGCTCAACTCGATTCCGGGTGTGCTGCTGATCGCGGCTTCCGTGCTGATGATGCAGGTGGTCATCGATACCCATCCCGAATGGTTTGCCACGGCGGCGGAACGCGCCGACGCGCGCTTGCTGGCGCTGTGCGCGATTCTCGGCATCACCAGCTGGACCGGATTGTGCCGCCTGCTGCGCGGCGAGGCGCTGAAGCTGCGCGAACTCGAATATGTCCAGGCGGCGCGTGCGCTCGGCGTCTCGCACGCGCGCATTTTGTGGCGCCACATTCTGCCCAACGTCATGCACATCGTCATGATCGCCATCGTCATGGACTTCTCTGGTCTGGTGCTGGCCGAGGCGGTGCTGTCCTACGTCGGCATTGGCGTCGATCCCAATACCATCAGCTTCGGCACGATGATCAACACCGCGCGCATGGAACTGGCGCGCGAGCCGATGGTCTGGTGGTCGCTGGCGGCGGCTTTCGTCTTCATGTTCGTGCTGGTGCTGGCGGCGAATCTGTTTGCGGACGTCATGCGCGACGCGTTCGACCCGCGGGTGGTCAAACTGTGAGCCTGCTCGTTGTCAGGGATTTGTCGGTGGCCATCGGCGCTGCCGCGCCGGTTGACGGCGTGTCGTTCGAGATCGGGGACGGTGAAACGTTTGCGTTGCTGGGTGAATCCGGCTGCGGCAAATCGCTGACGGCGCTGGCTTTGCTGCGCCTGCTGCCCGAGGCAGCGCGCATTGCCGGTGGCAGCGTGCAGTTCGCCGGACAGGAGCTTTGCGCGCTGACCGAAGCGCAGATGCGCGGCGTGCGCGGCGGGAAAATCGGCATGATCTTTCAGGAGCCGGGCGCCAGCCTTAACCCGGTGATGACGGTGGGCGCGCAGATTGCCGAAGCGTTGAACTTCCATACCGGCAGCGCGGCGGAGGAGAAAATCGTCGAGCTGCTTGCCGCTGTCGGCATTTCCGATCCGGCGCGACGCGCGACGGAGTATCCCTTCCAGATGTCGGGCGGCATGAAGCAGCGGGCGATGACCGCGATGGCGTTGGCCGGTGAGCCGGCGTTGCTGATTGCCGACGAGCCGACCACGGCACTCGATGTCACCATCCAGGCGCAGGTGCTCGACCTGCTCGACGGCCTGCGCCGGCAGCGGCGCATGGCGATGTTGCTGATCAGCCACGATCTCGGCGTGGTGGCGCAGATGGCTGACCGCATCGGCGTGATGTATGCCGGTCAACTGGTCGAAGTGGCGCCGCGCGCAGCCTTTTTTGCCGCACCGGGACACCCGTACGCGCGCCGCCTGTTCGCGGCGCTGCCCGCTACGACGGCCGTGGATATGGCGGCGTTCCGCCAGCGCCGACTGTTGACGATTCCCGGCAGCGTGCCACCGCTCGGGACGCGGCATGTCGGTTGCCGCTTTGCCGCGCGTTGCGACGAGGCATTGCCGGTGTGTCGCACGACGCCACCGCCGTGGCGTGAATATGCGGCCGGTCAGCAGGTGCGCTGCCATCTTGAAATGGCGCGCGCCCTGGCGGCGGAAAGTGCCGACTTTGCGGCGCGCCAAAAAGTCGGCGCTGGCGGGACGGCGTCAGCCGTCCCGCTGGGTGAAATGCAGACGGCGTTGCTGGAGGCGCGCGACCTCAAGGTGCATTTCCCGATCCGGCGCGGTGTATTGCAAACGGTGGTCGGCCACGTTCGCGCGGTCGATGGCGTGTCTCTGACCCTGTTGGCGGGCCGCACCCTGGCGTTGGTGGGCGAGTCGGGCTGCGGCAAGACGACGGTCGGCAAGGCCATCCTCGGTCTGCAAACACCGACCGGCGGTGCAGTGAAGCTGTCCGGAAAACTGCTGCAGGGGCTGGCTCCGGCGGCGATGCAGATGGTCTTCCAGGACCCGTTCGGCTCACTCAATCCGCGCCTGCGGGTTGGTGAAATTATTGCCGAGGGATTGCGCGCGCAGGTGGTTGCCGGCGACCCGGCGTTACGTGTGGCCAAACTGCTGGAACAGGTCGGCCTTTCCGGAGACATGGTGGGGCGCTATCCGCACGAGTTTTCCGGTGGTCAGCGCCAGCGCATCGCCATTGCCCGGGCGCTGGCGGTGCGGCCGCAAGTCCTGATTTGCGACGAACCGACCAGTGCGCTCGATGTTTCGGTGCAGGCGCAGATTCTCAATCTGTTGACTGACTTGCAGGCGCAGTTGGGTCTGGCCTATCTGTTCATTACCCACAACATCACGGTGGTCGATTATCTGGCGCAGGAGGTGGCGGTGATGTATCTCGGCCGCATTGTTGAATACGGCACGGTGGATGAGGTGTTACGCAGCGCTCGGCACCCCTATACGCAGGCGCTTTTGGCAGCGGTGCCGAAGATTGTTGGTGGGAGCGAATATATCCGCGTGGCGGGTGACCCGCCCTCGCCAGCCAAGGCACCGTCAGGCTGCCACTTTCATCCGCGTTGCCCGCGGGCGGAGCCACGGTGTCGGGAAGCCTATCCCGAGGCGGTGGTGTTCTCGGCAACGCATCGCGCACACTGCTTTTTTGCCACCTGACTATTTTTTCTTTTGCGGCTTGTCGGTCTTCTTGGAGGTCGGCTTGGCGGTTTTCTTGGCGGTCTTCTTAGGGGCCGGCTTGGCTGCCGGTTTCTTGGTGGGTGAACTGGCTTTCTGCGGTTTTTTACTTTTCGCGGCAACGGATTTTTCGGGTGGCAATTTCGGCAGTGCACGGGAAATCTGCTCGTGGCTGGCCTGGCTGCCCGGCCGCGGTACCAGCAAATTAAGGCCGGGGCCGACCTTGGTGCGCGCGGTGATGCCGTTGATCTGCTTGAGGCGTGTCACATCCATGCCGCGTTGCGCCGCCAGCTTGTGCAGCGTCTCGCCGCGCTTCAGCGTGTGGGTTTGCCAGTTGGATAACGGCTTGTCTTGCGCGGTGTGGCGTTCCAGATTGGCGTTGAAGGTGTCAACCTTGCCGACCGGCAGCACCAGCGGGCCCGCCTGGTGGCCGTTCATCACCGGCCGGTGATAGGCTGGATTGAGCAGGATGAAGTCTTCGATCGACATTTCGGCCAGCCGCGCGGCGACGGCAACATCCATGCGACCCGGCTTCAGGACGGTTTCAAAATAGGGTTCGTTGGGAATGGCGGCAAGGTTGAAGCCGAATAGTTCCGGCTGGGCGACGATATTCTTGAGTGCCTGCAGTTTGGGCACGTAGTAGCGGGTTTCGGCGGGCATCGTCAGGCTGGAATAATCGGTGGGCAGACCCTTCGCCTGATTCTTGGCAATGGCACGGGCGACGGCATTTTCACCCCAGTTGTAGGACGCCAGCGCCAGATGCCAGTCACCGTGCATTTCGTAAATGGTCTGCAGATAGTTCAGTGCGGCATCGGTCGAGGCGATGATGTCGCGCCGTTCGTCCACCCACCAGTTCTGTTCGAGGTTGTAGGACTTGCCGGTGGATGGAATGAACTGCCAGATGCCCAATGCCCGCGCGGAGGACAGCGCCAGCGGGTTGTAGGCACTTTCGACCATCGGCAGCAGCGCCAGCTCGGTCGGCATGCCGCGTTTTTCCAGTTCAACGACGATGTGATGAAGGTAGCGGCCACCGCGTTCGACGAAGGTGCGGCGCAGCATGTCGGGACGATTGAGGTACCACGACTGACGGTTGGCCACCAGCGGACTGTGCAGGTCGGCCATGCCGAAGCCGTTGCGCATGCGCTGCCAGAGGTCGTCCGGCTCGACCGTCAGATCGATCATCGGCGGCAGGGGGGGCGGATCTTCGATGACTTCCATTGGCAGGACGCGCGCGTGCGGCGGCGTCATCCGCTCGGTCGACGGCAACTGATCTTCAGACGCATGTCCGGCTGTAGTGCTGGCAAGCAGGCTAATGACCAGCAACAGTCGAACGTTGGTGATGAGGAACATGGGTAAACCAGGTTGCGCGGAAGGCGCCGAGTTTAAGCGACTTGACGGTTGAAAGCCAGCCAGGATAATGACCACCCACGCGCGCAAATCCCGCTCCTGCCGCCTCACAAGGGGACGCTAGTCTTCTTGGGGCGGCTCGGCGCAGACATGATCCCAATGCCATCAGGCAGGCGATTGGCGACCTGGATTTCCCTGCCCGGAACTGGTTGTCTGCGGGAATCCACAATGGCCACAGCGTTGGCGGTGGTGCATTATCGCGCCGCGACTTACTGCTTTGCCAAACCATAATTGAGGAGAATTCACCATGAAGATGCGCACACTTGTCATCGGTCTTGCCGCCGCGACCTTTTCGCTGGCCGCTTTCGCCCAGCAACCCATCGTGATCAAGTTCAGCCACGTCGTTGCGGCAGATACGCCCAAGGGCAAGGGTGCCGAGTTCTTCAAGATCAAGGCGGAAGAAATGACCAAGGGCCGCGTCAAGGTCGAGGTCTACGCCAACAGCACGCTCTACAAGGACAAAGAGGAAATGGAGGCGCTGCAACTCGGCGCCGTGCAGATGCTGGCGCCGTCGCTGTCCAAGTTCGGCCCGCTCGGCGTCAAGGAATTCGAAGTCTTCGACCTGCCCTACATCTTCGACGGCTACGACAGCCTGCGCAAGGTGACGCAGGGGCCGGTCGGCCGTCAGCTGCTCGACAAGCTCGAAGCCAAGGGCATCAAGGGCCTGACCTACTGGGACAACGGC
>JAUXNZ010000278.1 GCA_030682595.1 Rhodocyclaceae bacterium
GAAAAATCGGCGTGGCAGGCGAAGGCGTGGCGCACGTTGCCCTGGCGCGCGCGCCAGGGCAGGGTACTTTGCGGCGCGGTGTCCTGCGTGCGCACGAGGCTGCTGACATCCAGCGGCAGGCGCAGGGCGCGCGCCAGCGGCCGGGCGATTTCCACGGACTGGTTGAAGCCGCGCATCCGCAAGCGCTCCACGGACAGCGGCACCGGCACGATAATGGCCACCCCCGCAAACGCCGCTACGCGGCGTTCTCCCCCCAGGGGGCCAAGCAACACTTGGGACGGCCCGGCGTGTTGCTTGACGCCGCCTTCCGGGTGCGGGCCCGCCAGCATGCAGCGCGCGATAAAGTCGGCGCTGGCGAGACGGCGATTGAATTTGAGCATCAGCACCAGTCGGTCGGCCGGAAACGCGTATTGCCAGGTGGCGAGCGTCACATCGAAAGCCGGCGGCTTGGCGAGGCAGGCGCCGCAGGCGGTGGCGGCATGACCCAAGGGCGTGGCGCAGATCGGGCAACACGGCTCGGGCAACCGCGGCAGGTCGTCACGACAAGCGGCGCAGACCGCCTGCGCACCGGCCGCCTGGCCACACAGCAGGCAGGCCTGGGGCAACAGGGGCGTGAGCCATCGACCCAGGCCGGAGAGACGCGAAAAAATTGACAAGGCAGCGGACATTGCGGAAGATCGGACGCCCTTCATCGTGAGATTGCCGCAAATTATCCCATGCAAATAGACGCAGCGCCGCCGCCACATTCCCCCTTCACGACCGACCAGGTCGAAGCCCTCTACGCCCTGCCTTTCATGGACCTGTTGCAGCGCGCCCAGGCCGTGCATCGCGCCCACCACGATCCCAACGCCGTGCAGCGCTCGGCCCTCTTGTCGATCAAGACCGGCGGCTGCTCGGAAGATTGCGGCTACTGCTCGCAATCGGCGCGCCGCGACACCGGCGTCCCGCGCGGCAAGCTGCTGGAACTGGCGGAGGTAAAGGTTGCGGCCCGGGCCGCCAGGGAGCAGGGCGCCAGCCGTTTTTGCATGGGCGCCGCCGGGCGCGGTCCGAAGGAGGGCGATCTCGACCGCGTCATCGAAATGGTGCGCGTCGTCAAGGATCTCGGCATGGAAGCCTGCCTGACCCTGGGCCTGCTCGGCAAAGGGCAGGCACAAAAGCTCGCTGCCGCCGGACTTGACTACTACAACCACAACCTCGACACCGGCGCGGAATACTACGCTCAGGTGGTCACCACCCACAGCCAGGAGGCGCGCATGGAGACGCTGGGCGCGGTGCGCGCCGCCGGCATGAAGATTTGCTGCGGCGGCATCATCGGCATGGGTGAGTCGCGGCGGGTGCGCGCGTCCTTGATCGCCCAACTGGCCGGGATGAACCCGCCGCCGGAGTCGGTGCCGATCAACCATCTGGTCAGTGTGCCGGGCACGCCGCTGGCGGATGCCATGCCTCTCGACCCCTTCGAGTTCGTGCGCACCATCGCGGCCGCCCGCATCGCCATGCCGCAAAGCTTTGTCCGCCTGTCCGCCGGTCGCCAGGCGATGAGTGACGAACTGCAGGCCCTGTGCTTTTTCGCCGGCGCCAATTCTATTTTTTATGGCGACCGGCTCTTGACGACCGACAACCCCGAGGCGAGCCGCGACGTCGCCTTGTTCGAGCGGCTCGGCTTACAGCCCATCTGATGCGCCAGGATTTCGCGGCCGCAGCCGCATCGTATGACAGCGCCGCCGTGCTGGCGCGCGAGGTTGGGCTGCGACTGGCGGAGCGGCTCGATTGCGTGAAGTTGGCGCCCCGGCGTTTTGCCGACATCGGCTGCGCCACTGGCGACGGCGTGCGCGAACTGCAACGCCGCTACCCGGATGCCCTGCCGCTGGCGGTGGACTTTGCGCTGCCGATGCTCACTGCCGTGGCGACGCGCGCAGGCTGGTGGGAACGCCTGCGTGGCCGCGCCCCACGCTGTATCAACGCCGACGCACGGGCGCTGCCGTTGGCGGCGGACAGCCTCGATCTGGCGTGGTCGAACCTGATGCTGCACTGGCTGTCCGATCCGACCGATCTGCGTGCGGCGTTTGCCGAGCTGCACCGCGTGCTGAGCGAGGGCGGCCTGCTGGAATTTGCGATGTTCGGCCCGGATACACTGAGGGAGCTTCGCGCTGCCGGCGCGGCGACACCGGTCTTCCTCGACATGCACGACATCGGCGACATGCTGGCGGCGGCGGGCTTCGGCGATCCAGTGATGGAGATGGAGATGCTGACGCTGACCTATCCATCGCCGCGCGCCTTTCTGGCCGATCAGCGTCACCTCGGGGTGCGTGATGGCTTGCTGGGTCGGCTCGGCTGGCGGCAATGGCGCAGGGTGTTCGCCGCCTGGGAACGCATCGATGGCTTGCTGCCGGCCCGCTTCGAGATCATTTATGGCCATGCCTGGAAGATGGCGCCGCGCACCGCTCCCGACGGCCGCGCCATCATGAAATTCGCCAGAACGAAAATGCGCCCATGAAACGCGCCAGGCGGATCAAGCCGCAGAACCCGCTGGCAATGGCGCCCATCATGAAAAAGGGCGGCGCCCATGCGCGCAAGGACAAGCGCGCCGCGCGGGCGCGACAAAAAGCGCGGCAGCGCCGCGAATTCAGCGACGCGGAATAATCGGGAAAATCTTACCCAGGGGTTTTTGCAGCAGGTACTTGCCGGCGAGCTGTTCCTGCCGCTCCCGGTTACGCCACCAGGCGCGGATACCGAGCAGCCAGGCCAGCAGGCCGCCGTAAAGCAGCGGTCCTGCCAGGTCAGCCTTCACCAGCCAGAAATAGTGCACCACCGCCATGATGGCAATGACATACACGGTGCGGTGCAGCGCCTGCCAGCGCCGGCCGCCGAGCTGGCGGATGGCGAAATGACTGGAGGTGGCGGCGAGCGGGATCAGCAGCACGAAGGCGGCCATGCCGACGGTGATGAAGGGGCGCTTGAGAATGTCCGCGGCGATCGCGCCCCAGTCGAAAAACTGGTCGAACCACAGGTAGCTCGTCAGGTGCAGCGTGGCGTAGAAGAACGCGAACAGACCGAGCATGCGCCGCAGGCGCAGCGCCCTGTGCCAGCCGGTGAATTTCCGCAGCGGCGTGACGGCGAGGGTGATGAGCAGGAAGTTGAGCGTCCAGGTGCCCAGCCCGCGCGTCACCGCTTCGACGGGATTCGCGCCGAGCAGGTCGTGCCACGCGCCCCAGCCGTAATACGCCAGCGGCAGCAGGCCAAGCAGGAAGGTCAGCGCTTTCAGCGCGGCCAGCGGCATCAGAAGTGTTTCGCGAGGTCCATGCCGCTGTAGAGGCGCGCGACCTCAGCGCCATAGCCGTTGAACAGCAGCGTCGGGCGCTTCCGGAATTCGCCGATGCGCCGCTCGCTCGCCTGGCTCCAGCGCGGATGATCCACCGCCGGATTGACGTTGGAATAGAAGCCGTATTCACGCGGCGCGGCCTTCATCCACGCACTGCGCGGTTCGTGTTCGGTGAAGCGGATGGCGACCAGCGATTTTGCGCTCTTGAAGCCGTATTTCCATGGCACGACCAGGCGCAGCGGCGCGCCGTTCTGCTTCGGCAGGACCTCGCCGTACAGACCGAACGCCAGGAGCGTCAGCGGGTGGCGCGCCTCGTCCAGGCGCAGGCCTTCGACATAGGGCCAGTCGAGGACGCGGCCTTTCACGCCGGGCATGGTCTCGGGCTGCACCGCCGAGACGAACTCGACGTATTTCGCGCTGCCCAGCGGCTCGACGCGCTTGAGCAAAACGTCCAGCGGAAACCCCAGCCAGGGAATCACCATGCTCCAGCCTTCGACGCAACGCAACCGGTAGATGCGCTCTTCGAGCGGGGCGAGCTGCAGAATTTCCTCGCTACCCAGCATCACCGGCTTTTTCACCAGGCCTTCCAGGCTCACCTGCCACGGCGCCGTTTTCAGGCGATGGGCCAGCCGTGCGGGGTCTTCCTTGGCGGTGCCGAATTCGTAGAAGTTGTTATAGCCGGTGACGTGCTGCAGGGGCGTGGGCGTCTCGCCACTGGCGTAGTCGCGCCGGCTTGCCCCAGCGCCGAACTTGAGCGGGGCGGCAAAAGTCGGCGCTGGTGATACGGCGCCGGCGGCAACGAGTCCCGCGCCAATCGAGGTTTTGAGAAACTCGCGGCGTCTGGCATAGACCTCGGGGGGCGTGATCTCGGCGGGGGATGGCGTGGATGTTTTCATGGGAGTTGGTCGTAAACGCGGCACGAACCTTACGACCAGCGGCGGACTGACTGGTTCAGTCGGCGTGCGCGGTCAGCAGGTGGGTGAGCAGCGCCCGCAACCGTGCCGGCCGGAAAGGGCGCGACAGCAGCAGGCGCGGCGCGGTACCGGGCGGCGCGGCCAACGCCGGCCCCGGCCCCGGGCTGATGATCAGGGCGGGCAAGGAGTGGCCCGCGGCGCCCGCGAGCCGGTCAAGCGCGGCCTCGGCCGCGGTCGTTCCCGGCGCGCCTGGCTGCCTGTCCCAGATCAACACGGCGGGCGGTCCGCATGCGGCGATCCATTCTTCCGCCGCCGCAACGGACGCGCCGCGCGTCACCGCCGCGCCCCAGCCGCTGAGCAGGTCGAACAGTTCGGCAGACTCGTTCGGCAGGCCGCTCAACAACAGAATGCGCGCGCCCGCCAGCGGATCGTCCGCCGCCGGCGTCGCCGTTTCCGCTGCGGCGGGCGCCGACGCCCTGGGCAAGGTGATGGAAAAGCGCGAGCCGTGGCCGACCCGCGAACACAACTGCACCGGATGTTCGAGCAGCGCCGCCGTACGCCGCACGATAGCCAGCCCCAGCCCCATCCCCTTGGCGGGATCGCGTTCGGGATTGTCGAGCTGGACCAGCTCTTCGAAGATGGCCTCTTGCACCGCGGCCGGGATGCCCGGGCCGGTATCCCAGACCTCGATGCGCACCGCGCTGGCGGTGCAGCGGGCGGCGACGAGAATGCCGCCGTGCCGGGTATGGCGCACGGCGTTACCAAGGAAGTTGAGCAGAATGCGATACAGCAGGGCAGGGTCGGTCATCGCCGAGCAGCCACTACCTACTCGGCGGGTGCGCAAGGTCAGCCCCTTGGCCGCGGCCGCCGCGGCAAAATCGTCGACCAGATGGTCGATCACGTCGGCAACCCGCACCGGCCGGCGCTCCACCCGATACACCTTGCCATCGAGCCGCGAATAGTCGAGCAGCATATCGAGCAAGCCTTGCAGGCCGCGCACGGTCTGCGCGAGCTTGTTGAGCTGCGGCAGCAGCGGACTGGCGCGGGCATCGCGTTCCAGATGGTCGACGAACAGGCCGAGCGCCTGAACGGG
>JAUXNZ010000281.1 GCA_030682595.1 Rhodocyclaceae bacterium
ACTCGCCGAGCCGCGTGTCTTCGACTACTTCGACTACGTCATGCTTGACGATGGCGAGCGCCCGCTGCTGGCGCTGCTTGAACACATGCAGGGCGCCCGCGCGCGCGCGCAACTGGTGCGCACTTTCCTGTGCGACGGTGACGCCGTCCGTTACATCGACTCTGGCGAACCCGACATACCCTTTGCCGAAGTCGGCACCCCCACCTGGGACGGCCTGCCGCTCGACCGCTATCTATCGGTGCTGGACATGCTCAACCCCATGCACCGGCTCTGGTCCGACGGGCGCTGGAACAAGCTCACCGTCGCGCACGGCTGTTACTGGACGAAGTGCAGTTTCTGCGACACCTCGCTCGACTACATCGCGCGTTACGAGGCGGCCAGCGCCGTCACGCTGGTCGATCGCATCGAGGCCGTCATCGCCGAGACTGGCCAGACCGGCTTCCATTTTGTTGACGAGGCCGCGCCGCCCAAGGCACTGGCCGCCCTGGCCGATGAACTGCACCGCCGCAATCGCGCGATCTCGTGGTGGGGCAACATCCGCTTCGAAAAGTCCTTTACGCCCGACCTCTGCGAACGGCTCGCGGCCAGCGGCTGCATCGCCGTTTCCGGCGGGCTCGAAGTCGCCTCCGACCGGTTGCTCAAGCTCATGCAGAAAGGCGTGTCGGTCGCACAGGTGGCGCGCGTCACCCATGCGTTTGCGGAGGCCGGCATCCTCGTGCATGCCTATCTGATGTACGGCTTTCCGACGCAGACCGTGCAGGACACCGTCGACGCACTCGAATACGTGCGGCAGTTATTCGCCGCCGGCTGCATCCAGTCTGGCTTCTTCCACCGCTTCGCCTGCACCGTGCATTCGCCGGTCGGCCTGCATCCCGAACAGTACGGCGTCACGCTCAAACCGCTGCCCGTGATTTCATTTGCGAAAAACGACGTGCAGTTCGTCGATCCGACCGGCGTTGACCATGCCGCGCTCGGCGCCGCGCTCAACAAGGCGCTCTACAACTACATGCACGGCCTCGGGCTCAATGAGGACGTGCGCAACTGGTTCGCGATGCGCGTCCCGAAGAGCCGCGTGCCGCGAAACTTCGTTGCACGCGCGCTCGAAGCTGAACCGGCAAGATGAAAGGAGCCTTGCAGTGATGGAATACATTTTGTTGGGTGGGCTTGGATTGGCCATCGCCCTGTTGCTGACGTTGCTGATCCGGATACCCAAAGTCGCGGATCAGAGCAATGAGCATTTTGTTGCGCTGGCCGGACGCCTGGAAGGTCTGGGCTCGGACATGTCGCGCATCGAGGGCAGTTTGCAGATGATGAGCGGCGCCCAGGAGGGACGCATCCAGAGCCTCGCCCAGACCACCGCGGCGTCGCTCGAAGCGCAGCGGGCTGCCGTCGACCAGAAACTTTCCCAGGCCCTGGCGGAATCCCGCGAAGGCCGTGCCGAACTGGGCAGCAGTTTTGCCGCCTTCGAAGCAAAGCTGACCCTGCGCACCACGGCACTCGAAACGACCCTGTCCACCCGTTCCGTGAATCTGGAGAGGCAACTCACGACAAGTCTCGAAACGATCGGCATGGCGAACCGTCAGGCCCTCGAATCACTGAAAACGGATGTCACCAACCAGCTAGGGTCCATGGTTACGGCCCTGCGCGAACAACTGGATGGCAACGGCACCCAGATGAGGACCCAGTTGTCGTTGATCCAGGAATCCATCGCCCAACAACTTGCCAGCATGGTCCAGTCGAGTCAGCAAAACGCCGAGCAGTTGCGCACCGCGCTGAACGAACGCCTGACCGCCATCCAGACCGACAATGCGACGAAGCTCGAGGAAATGCGCAAGACCGTCGATGAAAAACTTCATGCCACATTGGAGCAGCGCCTTGGCCAATCTTTCCAGCTGGTTTCCGATCGGCTCGAGCAGGTGCATCGCGGCCTGGGCGAGATGCAGAACCTCGCTGTCGGCGTGGGGGATCTCAAGCGCGTGCTGACCAACGTCAAGGCGCGCGGCACCTGGGGCGAGGTCCAGCTTGAAGCCATGATCGAACAGATCCTGACGCCCGAGCAATACCAGAAAAACGCCGCGATTCGTCCTGGAAGGAACGAACGGGTGGAAATCGCCATCCGGCTGCCGGGGCGGGATGCGAATGAACCCGTCTGGCTGCCGATCGACGCCAAGTTTCCGGTCGAGGACTACCAGCGCCTGATCGATGCCCACGACCGGGCCGATGTCGAGCAGGTTGAAGTAGCCGCCAAGGCGCTTGAAATGCGCATCCGCAACGAAGCCAGGACGATTTGCGAAAAGTACCTCGAGCCGCCGCACACCACGGATTTCGCCATCATGTACCTGCCAACCGAGGGGTTGTACGCCGAAGTGCTGCGTCGTCCAGGTCTGGCGGAAGCCATGCAGCGCGAGCATCGCGTGATGATTTCCGGCCCGACCAATCTGGCGGCGCTGCTCAACAGCCTGCAAATGGGCTTTCGAACCCTGGCGATCGAGAAACGATCTTCAGAGGTGTGGTCCCTGCTGGGCGCCGTGAAGAACGAGTTCGGTAAATTCGGCACGGTGATCGCCGCCACCCAGAAGAAGCTGGAGGCGGCCACCAATCAGTTCGGGGAAGTGGGCAAACGCACCCGCGCGATCGAACGCAAGCTGCGCGACGTCGAGGTTTTGCCCCTGCCGGAAGGAGAAATTCCGCCGGCCATCGCGCTGGCCGATGAGGACGAGGAATCCGGCAACATCATTTGACCGTGGCGGACCTGGTGCGCGGACGAATGCTTCCAGGCAAGGCGATTATTGTGTCGTCCCCGATCGCCGATGCCATGCCCCGGCCTGCCGCCAGCACCACCTGCGTCGCCAGGTTGCCCAGCACCACTTCGCGCGCAGACCGTGCCGCCAGCACCGACTTTCATGCAATCTCTGCTTGCGGCCATAACCCGCCGGTCGAGGTGGCTTTCCAATGTTGCTGATCGAGTCTGAAGTGACTCTAGGGCCGGGAACTGTATATTTCTGTCGCCCAATGACAGTCGCAGAAGAAGGGGGAGTTGCTCCGCGACCTTGACCGCTAATCGTTAGTCTTACCCCTGCCAGACCGGGTAGTCGGTATAGCCTGCTGCACCCGGGGTATAGAAAGTTTCAGGATTCGGTTGGTTCAACGGTGCCTTCGCCTTGCATCGCGCCGGAAGATCAGGATTCGCCAGAAAGGCCGTTCCAAAGGCTACCGCATCGAGTTTGCGGTCATTGATCGCAGCCTCTGCCTCGTTCGCTGTATAACCCATGTTGCCGATCAGCGTCCCTCTGTAATTGGCGCGAATCGGTGTCAGCACATCGCCGCTCTGCTTGCCGAGGAAATCCCCGCGCATCACGTGCAAGTAAGCCAGGTTGAAATCGTTGAGCCGGGTGGCGAGCCAGGTTGCCAACCAGACCGGATCGCTGTCGATCATGTCGTTGTAGCTGTTGAGCGGAGATATCCGCAAGCCGACACGGTCGCTCCCCCAGACCTCGCTGACCGCCCGCAGGACTTCAAGCATCAGCCTTGCCCGGTTTTCCAGACTTCCGCCGTAAGCGCCTTCCCGCTTGTTGGTGCCGTCACGCAGGAACTGGTCCAGCAGGTAGCCATTGGCGCCATGGACTTCAATGCCATCGAACCCGGCGGACTTGGCGTTCATGGCTGCCGCCCGGAAACCAGCGACGATCGCCGGAATTTCTTCGTCAGCGAGCACGTGCGGCACCACGTAGGGTTTCTTGCCTTCCGGGGTGTGAACCTCGTCTCCGGCGATGGCCAACGCACTCGCCCCGACGGGCTGCCTGCCGCCATTGAGGAGCGGATGGCAGGCGCGGCCACCGTGCCAGACTTGCAGGAAGATCCGTCCGCCGGCCGCATGGACGGCGTCAGTGACTTTTTTCCATCCCGCGACCTGGGGCGTGGAATATATGCCCGGTTCCATCCAGAAGGCCGAATTACCCTCCATGGCCATCGTCGCTTCGGCAATCAGCAGGCCCGCACTCGCGCGCTGGGCGTAATGCTCCGCCATCAGATCATTGGCGATATGCGTATCGCCTGCACGGCAACGGGTCAGCGGCGCCATGAAGATGCGATTGGGGGCCGTGATGGCGCCACAGCGTAGTTCGGAGAAAAGGGTGGGCATCGTGGGAGTCGGTAAGTGGTGGATGGGAAGTTTCAGAGGTGTAGCTGCGGTCCTGCCAAGACTTTTTCAATGGGTTGATCAGGGGTCTGCCACAAAAGCAAAACCATTCAAGACGATGGGCACTGCTCCTGACACCTGCTAACGCTGAAGCCGCGCAAAGGAAAAACGACGACCAAGGCTGAGCTTGATGTTCGATTGGTCACGTTGCTCGCTTACCGACCGGCAGTAGTTGGCCGGGAAGGCTCAGTGGCGTCTGCACCACATTGCTGCCATTTGGAAAACTTGGGTTTCCCTGAGCGTCGGCTTACCGGTGCAGGGGCCAACTCACCCTATCGGCCAGGTGCGGTCTATCGCCTGCTCTTATAAGCAGCCATTCGAGAGACTGCTCAACTCTGGAACCTGCCGGACGGCCTACGGAAGCTCGACCTGACCAGCCAATGAAACGTCAGTGTGATTCAGTCAGTTCCTGTCCCATAAACATCCTTGGGTTTGCTCCGAATCGGTCATTCAACCGGAAGCTCAGCAGCGTGCGTCAGCGCGTACGCCGCGGCGCCTTGGTACTCGCGATTCGCCTTAGCTCGTCTTCCTGTGCCTCATATTCACCCAGATGGCAGCGCATCAGGCTTTTCCAAAGCTTTCCATGGTTCGGAACAAAGAAGTGGAGCAGTTCGTGGACGATCACGTAATCCCATAGCTCGGGTTTCAGGCCGGGCAG
>JAUXNZ010000305.1 GCA_030682595.1 Rhodocyclaceae bacterium
CATGCGCTCCAGCGCCCAGTTCAGGTTGACGGCGGTAGGCCGTGTGGCGGCCAGCGTCCCGATAATGACATCGAGTGCCAGACCTTCCTCGAGGCCAAGCGCCACGCCGTAGGCAGCTGTCGCACCGATCAACGGCGCGCCACGCACCTGCATGGCGCGGATCGCGTGGGCGGCATCGGCCAGTGTTTTGAGAGGGACAAAGACTGTCTCTTGCGGCAGCCTGGTTTGATCGAGGATAAGAACGCGGCGCTGAGCCGCACCGTCATCCTCGGTAATCGTACGCAGTTCGCTCAACTGAGCTTGCCGTGACAGTGTTTGTATTTCTTGCCGCTGCCGCAGGGGCAGGGCTCGTTACGACCGACCTTGGGCAGGGCGCGTTCATGCGGTTGCGGCTTTTTCTCCTCGCCTGGCACAGCGTCGCCACCGCCCAGCACTTCGTCATAACTGGCGTGATGGTACTGGACGTTCTCGACTTGCGGGTGCTGCTGTTCGGCAACCTCGATCTGCTCTTCGTTGCGGATTTCCACGGTCGTCAGGATGCGGGTGACCTCACGCCGCACGGTATCGAGCAGCGTCTCGAACAGTTCGAAAGCCTCCCGCTTGTATTCCTGCTTGGGATTTTTCTGCGCATAACCGCGCAGGTGGATACCCTGCCGAAGATGATCGAGCGCGGCCAGGTGCTCGCGCCAGTGCGAATCCAGGCTCTGCAGCATGACGCTGCGCTCGAAACCCTGCCAGGCCGCCAGATCGACGCGCGCGACCTTTTCGGCATACGCCGCGTCAGCGGCGTCGAGGATGCGCTTGAGGATGGCGGCGTCGCCAAGCTTCGGGTCGTCCTTCACCCATTGCGCGACCGGCAGCGGCAGCGACAGTTCGGCGTGCAAGGCCAGTTCGAGCTCGCCGAGACTCCATTGCTCCTCGACGCTTTCCGCCGGCACATGGACGCGAAACAGGTCGTGAATCACGCCTTGCCGCATGGCGGTGATCGTGTCGGCAACGTCGGCGGAATCGAGCAGTTCGTTCCGCTGCTGGTAGATTACCTTGCGCTGGTCGCTGGCAACGTCGTCGTATTCCAGCAGTTGCTTGCGGATATCGAAGTTGCGCTGCTCGACCTTGCGCTGGGCGGACTCGAGGGAGCGCGTCACCATCGCATGCTCGATGGGCTCGCCTTCCGGCATCTTGAGGCGCACCATGATGGCATTGAGCCGCTCGCCGGCGAAGATCTTGAGGAGTTGATCGTCGAGCGCGAGGTAGAAGCGCGAAGAGCCCGGGTCGCCCTGCCGACCGGCGCGGCCGCGCAACTGGTTGTCGATGCGCCGCGATTCGTGGCGCTCGGAACCGATGATGTGCAAACCGCCCGCCGCCAGCACCTGATCGTGCAACTTCTGCCACGCCGCCTTGAGTTCGGCAATGCGCCGTGCTTTTTCGTCGGCCGACAACGCCTCATCGTTGCTGATCGCCTTGAGCGGCTTGTCGATGTTGCCGCCCAGCACAATGTCGGTACCGCGCCCCGCCATGTTGGTGGCGATGGTGATCATGCCCGGCTGGCCGGCCTGGACGATGATTTCGGCCTCTTTCGCATGCTGCTTGGCGTTGAGCACCTGATGTGCCAGCTTCTCGCGGTCGAGCATGCTGGACAGCAGTTCTGAGTTCTCGATCGAGGTGGTGCCGACCAGTACCGGCTGGCCGCGCTGGTGGCAGTCGCGAATGTCGGCGATCATGGCGGTGAATTTTTCCGGCGCCGTGCGGAAGATCTGGTCGTTGTGGTCGATGCGGACCATCGGCTGGTTGGTCGGGATGACCACCGTTTCCAAGCCATAGATCTGCTGGAATTCGTAAGCCTCGGTATCCGCCGTGCCGGTCATGCCGGACAGCTTGGCGTACATGCGGAAGTAGTTCTGGAAGGTGATCGAGGCGAGCGTCTGGTTCTCGGACTGGATCGCCACGCCTTCTTTCGCCTCGACTGCCTGGTGCAGGCCGTCGGACCAGCGCCGTCCGGTCATCAGGCGGCCGGTAAACTCATCGACGATGACCACCTCATTGTTTTGCACGACGTATTGCTGATCGCGGTGGAACAGGTTGTGCGCGCGCAGGGCGGCGTACAGGTGATGCATCAGCAGGATATTGGCCGGGTCGTACAGGCTGGTGCCCTCGGGCAGCAGGCCGAGGCGGGCCAGGACTTCCTCGGCTTTTTCGTGTCCCACTTCGGTGAGCAGCACCGAGTGCGCCTTGAGGTCGACAATGAAGTCGCCGGTATCCTGTTCCTCCGGGCTTGGCGCAGCCACCCCCTTGTCCAGCAAGGGCGGCACGGCGTTCATTTTGACGTAAAGCTCGGTGTGCTGTTCAGCCTGGCCGGAAATGATCAGCGGCGTACGCGCCTCGTCGATGAGGATCGAATCAACCTCGTCGACGATGGCGTAGTTGAGCTTCCTCTGCACCCGCTCGTTGGCGGCATACACCATGTTGTCGCGCAGATAATCGAAGCCGAATTCGCCGTTGGTGCCGTAAGTGATGTCAGCGGCGTAGGCCGCCTGCTTGGCGGCGTGATCCATCTGGGCGAGATTGCAACCGACTTCCAGGCCGAGAAAACGGTAGACGCGGCCCATCCATTCGGCATCGCGACTGGCAAGGTACTCGTTCACCGTCACCACATGCACGCCCTTGCCGGACAGCGCGTTGAGATAGGCCGGCAGGGTCGCCATCAGCGTCTTGCCTTCGCCGGTACGCATCTCGGCGATCTTGTTGTTGTGCAGCACCATGCCACCGATCAACTGCACGTCGAAATGTCGCATGCCCAGCACCCGGCGCGCCGCCTCGCGCACCACGGCGAAGGCTTCCGGCAGCAGGCTGTCGAGGCTTTCGCCCTGTTCCACGCGCGCCTTGAAGACGGGGGTCATATCCGCCAGGGCGGTATCACTCAGCGCCTGCATCTGGCTTTCGAGTGAATTGATGCGGGCAATATTGGCAGAATACGTGCGCAACAAACGGTCGTTGCGGCTGCCGAAAATCTTCTTCAAGAAACCGGAAAAAATCATGGGGAGATCACGCCTTGAAAGCTTGGACGCACTGCGCCAAAGGGCGGGATATTATCACGCGGGGCTGGCCCCCCTTTACCCTATAACCCCATCTACCGTCGTTGCGCCAGCAGCGCATCCCTCTGATTGAGGAAGCGCATGGGATTTTGCGCCACGCCGCCGACGCGCACCTCGAAATGCAGATGCGGCCCGGTCGAACGGCCGGTGGAGCCGACGGTGGCGATCTTCTGCCCGCGCTTGACGAACTCGCCCGGTTTGACGTAAACCTGCAGGGCGTGGGCATAGCGCGTGAGCAGGTCATTGCCGTGGTCGATGTCGACCATGTTGCCGTATTGCGGGTGACGCTCGGCCACCTGTACGATGCCTGCCGCAGCCGCCAGAATCGGGGTGCCCGGTTCGGCCATGAAATCGATGCCTTCGTGCATGGCGGCCTGCTGGGTAAACGGGTCGGGGCGCCAACCGAAGTTGGACGTCGGGATGACCGTCGGCACCGGCAGCGCCGTCGGCAGCAGGCTCTTGCGAATACGTTCCTCGAAAAGCCGGCTTTCCAGCATCGCCAGCGTATCGCTCTTCATATCCACCTGGCGCGACATCTCGTCGAGGGCGCGCTGCAGGCCATCCTGGGTAAGATTGTCCGGTCGCAGCAGCGGGCCGCCGCGACCATCGGCGCCGGTTTTCGCGGAATTGGAGGAATTGGCCGCCTTGCCTTCATTGGACTTGACGCCAGCCAGACCGGCAATACGCTCGCCGAGGGAATCCAGTTGCATCAACTGCCCCTGCATCTGACCCAGGCGCGTCGCCATGGTCGACAGATTTTCGCGCACCAGTTCGTGGGTCTTGCCCGCTTCTTCGAGACTGACGGTGCGCAGCAGTTCCTGCAGCGCGGGCAGGCGGATCTCGGCGGCATGGCGCACGGTCAGATACGACAGCATGGAGGACAAGCCCAGGAGGACCGCAATCAAGCCGATTGCGATCAGCGCCAGACGCCCATTGGTGAGCGTGATGCTGCGGGCGGTTGCCATCCGGTTGGAGACCAGAATAATATGCATGCGTTTTCTCCCTTTCTGCCACCCGGCGATTCATTGAACCCCACCTGAAGAACGCGCAAAACAGTGAGCACATTCACGAATAGCCGTGGCACGTTGAAAGATTTTCTTTCCACTGCCGCCGCCTTTGCCCGGCTAGCCGACCAGGCGAATCGTCTGCAGCACCTGCAAACCCTGCTCGATGCCGCCCTGCCGGCATATCTATCCCCGGGCGCGCGCATCGCCAATCTCAAGCGGGGCAAAGTCGTTATACACGCCGACAGCGGCGCGGTCGCGGTCAAGCTGAGGCAGTTGGCGCCACGGCTCGCCGAGGGTTTTATTCAACAGGGGCAGGAGGTTAGCGGAATCGAGGTAAGGGTGCAACCCCGCCGCCGACTTTCGGCCGGCCCACGTCAGAAACCGCCAAAAATACTCGGGGAGAGACCGAAGCAGGCACTTACATCACTGGCCAGCGGCCTCGAAGAGAGCTCGCCGATTCGGCTTGCGGTGGAAAAGTTGCTGAAGAACGCTTAAAAAATGACTATGAGTCGCTCGAAAGCCAGCAGGGCGAACAGCGCCAGCGCGAGGATCAGGGCATATTTGGCGATGCGTCCGGCAATACCGAGATAACGCCGGTCGCCGGTCAGCAGATAGGTGACGACCCCCGCGCCGATCGCGATCACCGCCAGAATGCCGATGATGCGCAACAAGAGCATCAGACGAACTGCAGCTCGGGATAAAGCCGCGCCACGCGTTCCGGAGTCGTGGCGGGCAAATCGAAGCTCACCCACTCCCAGGCCGTAACGTCGGCCAGCAGCGCGCGCAACAGACGGTTGTTCAGTGCATGCCCGGACTTGTGGGCGCTGAAAAGCGCCAGCAGGGGCGCGCCGGCCAGATACAGGTCGCCGATGGCGTCGAGCACCTTGTGGCGCACGAATTCCGCCGGCAGGCGCAGGCCCTCGGCATTCAGCACGCGGTATTCGTCCATCACGATGGCGTTGTCGAGGCTACCGCCGAGCGCCAGCCCCTGGGCGCGCATGGCTTCGACATCGTGCGTGAAACCGAAGGTGCGGGCGCGGGAAATCTCACGGATATACGATTGGTCGGCAAAATCGACCGCTACCTCCATCCCGGAGCGATCCACCGCCGGATGGTTGAACTGGATGGAGAATTCGAGGCGAAAGCCCTCGTAGGGCGCCAGCCTGGCCCACTTGTCGCCGTCTTGCACTTCCACGACCTTCTTCACCCGCAAAAAGCGTTTGGCGGCATTTTGTTCGACGATCCCGGCTGATTGCAGCAGGAACACGAAGGGCGCCGCCGAACCGTCCATGATGGGAATTTCCTCGGCATCCACATCGACGTACAGGTTGTCGATGCCCAGACCAGCCAGCGCCGACATCAGGTGTTCGACCGTGCCGAGCTTGGCGCCCGCCTTTTCCAGACAGGAAGCCATGCGCGTGTCGCCGACCGCATAGGGGTCGGCCTTGATGACCACCGGCGGCGTCAGGTCGACGCGGGTGAACACGATGCCCGTGCCCGCTGCGGCGGGACGCAACACGAGCGTCACCTTCTGGCCGGAATGCAGGCCAACGCCGGTGGCGCGAACAGGGGCTTTGAGGGTGCGTTGCTTTAACATGCCTGCATTTTAAACCCAGAAACCAAAGCGGCGCGCCTCGGCACGCCGTTTTGGTCATCGGGCCAAAAGGTTTATTTCTTCATCGGGCAGGTGTTCATGCCGAGGATCGGGTAGATCGGGCAAAAACCGATCAAGCCGGTGGCCAGGGGAACAACACCAATCCAGGCCCACACCGGGCCGCCCATCAGAGCCCAGCCGATCAGGCCCAGGCCGGCGAGAATGCGCAGGGTGCGGTCGATGCCGCCAACGTTCAGTTTCATGTGAGCTCTCCTTGTGGTTGATTACGACGAACTCATTAGAGCACCCAATAGCCGACTGATTCAGTAACCTTTGTCACATTGACGCCGTCTCCGTATTGGCGGCGTTCCGGCCTACGCCGTCCCGCCAGCGCCGACTTTTAGCTTCGGCGTAACGCCCGCTGACGCGGGCATTAGCCTGCACTGAAACTCCGCTGCGCTCCGTTTTACTCCGCCACCTTGCGCAAGCCGGCCGCGTCGAGAATCTCGATCTGCTCACGCCCGAGCCGCACCAGACCCTGGTCGGCAAAGCCCTTCAGCAGCCGGCTGACCATTTCGCGCACACTGCCCAGTTCGTCGGCGAGCTGTTGGTGGGTCGTGTGCAGTTGCCGCCCCTTGCCGAGCAACAAATTGGCCAGCCGCTGATCGAGCTTGCGAAAGGCTACCTCCTCGATCAGTTGCATCAGTTCGACGATACGCTCGGAAAACAGCTTGAACACAAAATCACGAAAAGGTGTCTGCGCCAGCAGATCGTCGAATAGCGGACGCGGCAACAACAGCAGCGTGGTATCGCCCTCGGCGACGCCGCGCGCGTTGTAGTCGATGTGACCGAGCAGGCAGCTTGAAGTGATGATGCAGGATTCGCCCGGCAGCACGCGATACAGCGGCAATTCACGCCCGTTCGCCGCCAGCTTGGCGACCCGGATGGCGCCGGAGAGCACCAGGGGGAAGCCCTGACAAGGCTGCCGCTCGTCGAACAACACCGTACCGGCGGGCGCCGCCATTTGCCGCGCTTCGCTGGCGAGACGCGCCTGCAAGGGAAGCGGCACCGTCTGCAATACCGGATACAGTTCATTGAGCGTCATAGTTCCGCAATCACCGGGGCATGGTCGGAGGGGCGTTCCAGCTTGCGCGGGGCCTTGTCGATGCTGCAGGCATGGCAGCGACTGGAGAGCATGGGCGACAGGAGAATATGGTCGATGCGCAGCCCATGGTTGCGGCGGAAACCCATCATGCGGTAGTCCCACCACGAAAATGATTTTTCAGGCTGCTCGAACAGACGGAAGGCATCGACCAGCCCCAGGTCGAGCAAAGCCCGAAAAGCCGCGCGCTCCGGCTCGCTGCACAGAATCTGTCCCCGCCAGGCGACGGGGTCATGCACGTCGCGGTCGTCCGGCGCGATGTTGAAATCGCCCAGCAGCGCAAGCCGCGGATGGCGCTGCAATTCTTCCTTGAGCCAGCGGGCGAGCGCGGCGAGCCATTGCAGCTTGTACTCATACTTGTCGGAACCGACGGCCTGGCCGTTGGGCATGTAGGCGCAGACCAGCCGCACGTCGCCCAGCGTAGCGGCGATCAGCCGCTTTTGCGGATCGGCGAAATCGGGCAGATCAGGCATAACGTCAGACAACTCGTTGTGCGCAAGGATCGCCACGCCGTTGTAGGTTTTCTGTCCGTTATGGATGGCACGATAGCCCGCCGCTTCGAGCGCGGCGAAGGGGAAGCCGCCATCCTCGGTCTTGGTCTCCTGCAGGCAAAGGGCGTCGGGTTGTGCGCCGGCCAGCCAGTCGAGAACCTGGGGCAGCCTGACTTTCAGTGAATTGACGTTCCAGGTGGCAATCTTCATCGACGCTATTTCTCCTCGAAATCGCAGCAGCGGCAAGTATGATACGCAAGCCACCTTTACGCAGGGGACGCTTCATGACCATTCAAAACGACCGGCGCCAGTTCTGGCGCGCGCATTTTCACTCGCCGGTGCAACTGGCTACGGGCGAACGGGTGATCGAGGCCGGGCTTTGCGATATTTCCCTCAAGGGCGCGCTGGTCGAGATGCCGGCCGAATGGGCCGGCAGGCCGGGCGACTGCTTTCAGCTAAGGCTCGATCTTGCCGCGCAGGCGAGCATCGGCATGAGCGCGACTGTCTCCCACATCGAAGGTAGCCGCGTCGGCCTGCATTGCGAAGACATCGACCTGGACAGCGTGACGCATTTGCGGCGCCTGGTCGAACTCAATTCCGGCGATCCGGCGCTCCTCGACCGCGAGTTGTCGGCGCTGCTGCGCGAAGCGGGTTAAGTCCCGCCCCCCTTCGCCCCCCTCGCGGGGGGTTCTAAACGGCTCGCTTTGCTCGTCTGTTACGGGGTGCTCCGCTCAACCGTCAGTGCGGGTTGCGCCTGGCGGCGCGTGCCGTCTCGCCTTGGGGCGGCCCGGCGGCGAGACTGCTGGGGAGTGTGGGCTGCGGTGGTGCTGGTTTTCTCCCCTTTCCCTTGGCGGGAAAGGGGCCGGGGGAAAAGGGGAGCCACCAGAAGGCCCTTAGCCCGCTTGCGGGCTAAGGGCGGCCCGGCGGCGAGACTGCTGGGGTGTGGGTTGCAAGGCTATTTAACGGGCCTTGGGATAGCCCGCCGCATCCAGCAGTCTGCCCCAATCCGCATCCTGAAAGCCCTTGAGGGTCTTTCCACCCACCCGCAACACCGGCACGGCAACATCACCGCCGCCCTGCAACTGGCGCAGGGCTTCGATCTCTTCGCTGGTCGCGACATTTTTCTCGCTGAACGGAATGCCACGCCGCTTGAGGTGATCACGGCCTTCCCGGCAAGCGTCAGCACACTCGGCACTGACGTAAAGCGTCACCGGGTACATGCCCATGGCCTGGCGCACGGCGTAAGGAAGCGTCTTGTCGGCGGTCGGCGCGCCCATCTTGAGTTCCTGCGCCTTGGCCGTAGCCGCTGGCGGCGGACGGTCACCGTAATGCACCTTGCCATCCTTGTCGATCCAGCGATACGTCTGGGCCTGTGCCAGACCTGCGCAAAGCAACACCAGCAACAGCCACCCTTTCATCGCGAACTCCGGTTATGCGTTTTCGACCATGCCATTATGGCGCAACAAGGCGTCGGGTGACGGTTCGCGGCCACGGAAAGCCTTGAAGGATTCGAGCGCGGGACGCGAACCGCCGACGGCGAGAATCTCGCGCCAGAAACGTTCGCCGGTCGTCGCGTCGAGCACCGTGCCGACGCTCGGCACCGCTTCCTCGAAGGCGGCGTAGGCATCGGCCGACAGCACCTCGGCCCACTTGTAGCTGTAATAACCCGCCGCGTAACCGCCGCCGAAGATGTGCGAAAAGCTCTGCGGAAAACGATTCCATTCGGGCGGAACGAGCACCGCCACTTCGCGGCGCACCTCGTCAAGCAGCGCCATGAAATCACGCCGGTTTTCGGCATGCAGGCGCAGGTCGAAGAGCGCGAACTCGACCTGGCGCAGCGTGAACAGGCCGCTCTGGAAGTTCTTCGCCGCGATCATCTTGTCGTAGAGCGTACGCGGCAGCGGTTCACCTGTATCGACATGCGCGGTCATGTCCTTCAGCACGTCCCATTCCCAGCAAAAGTTTTCCATGAACTGCGAGGGCAGTTCGACGGCATCCCATTCCACGCCATCGATGCCCGAGACGGCAAGTTCCTCGACCTCGGTCAGCAGGTGATGCAGGCCGTGGCCGGTTTCGTGAAACAGCGTCAGCACGTCGTCGTGCGTGAAGGTCGCCGGTTTGCTACCGACCGGTGCGGGAAAGTTGCAGCACAGATAGGCGACCGGGGTCTGGATAGCCGAAAACTCGGCGCCAAGCGCACCGTCCCGCGCTTTTTCCTTGCCAAGACGGCGCCGGCCAATCGCATCGGCCATCCAGGCGCCGCCGCGCTTGGTTTCCCGCGCATACAGGTCAAGGAAGAATTGCCCGACCAGTTTGCCCTTTCTCTCGATGCGGAAGAAACGCACCGCCGGATGCCAGGCCGGGGCGCTGTCCGGAAGAATCTGCACGCCGAACAAGGTCTCGACGGCGCGGAACAAACCTTCCAGCACCTTATGCTCGGGAAAATACTGCTTCACCTCGTCGTCGGAAAAAGCGTAGCGCGCCAGCTTGAGTTTCTCGGCAGCCCACGACATGTCCCAGCTTTCGAGTTTTTCGAGGCCCAGCTCTTTTGCGGCGAATTCGCGCAACTCGGCCAGGTCGCGCTCGGCAAAGGGACGCGCCTTCACCGCCATGTCGCGCAGGAAGGCAGCGACTTGCGCCGGGGAGTCGGCCATCTTCGGCGTCAGCGACAACTCGGCATAGCTGGCGAAGCCGAGCATTGCCGCCTCTTCCCCACGCAAGAGGAGCATGCGCTCGATCAGCGGGCCGTTGTTCCACTCCGCGCTGCCAAACTCGGCGGCGCGGGTCGCATAGGCGCGATACATGCGCGCACGCAGGTCGCGGTCGGCCGCGTACTGCATCACCGGCAAATAGGACGGCGCACGCAGGGTGAATTTCCAGCCGGACTTGCCTTCCGTTTCCGCCGCCGCGCGCGCGGCGGCCTTCACGTCATCGGGCAGCCCGGCCAGGCGCTGCTCGTCGGTCACCCATTCGGCATGGGCGTTGGTCGCGTCGAGCAGGTTTTCTGAAAACTTCGCCGCCAGCGCGGAAAATTCTTCCTGGATTGCCTGGAAGCGGGGCTTCTGGTCGGCGGGCAGCTCGGCTCCGGCAAGACGAAAATCGCGGACCTCGTTGTCGATAATGCGTTGGCGCGTTGGCGAAAGCGCGGCGTATTCCGGGCTGGCCGCCAGCGCCTTGAATTTTTCGAACAATGCGAGGTTCTGGCCGAGCTCGGCAAAAAAGCGCGTCACCTCGGGCAGCAGCGCGTTGTAGGTTTCGCGCCATTCCGGCACATCGTTAACACCGTGCATATGGCCGACGACGCCCCAGGCGCGACCCAGGCGTTCGCCGGCATCGGTCATCGGCTGCACAAAATCGTCCCAGGTGGCGGGCGTGGCGGGCTGCTCCAGCCTGGCCAGCAGGGCACGATTTTCATCGAGCAACTGACGTATGGCGGGCGCAACGTGTTCGGGCGTGACGTCGGCAAAGCGCGGCAGCCCGGTAAAGTCGAGGAGTGGGTTCATGGTCAGGAAATGGGGACAACCGCGCCGACTTCAACAAATGAGGTTTCAGAGAAGGCTAATGCCCGCGTGAGCGGGCGTCATGCCGGAACTAAAAGTCGTAGCGCTGGCGGATTGTTGGCGTCCCGCCCGCGCCAAAAGTCGGCGCTGGCGGAACGGCGGTGTAACGGCGATCAGGCCGTCAAACGATCGAGGGCTTCGCGGTATTTCGCGGCGGTCTTTTCGAGAATCTCCGGCGGCAACTTCGGCCCCGGCGCCTGCTTGTTCCAGTCCAGCGTTTCGAGATAGTCGCGCAGGAATTGCTTGTCGAAGCTGGCCGGGCTGCTGCCCACTTTGTACGTATCCGCCGGCCAGAAGCGCGACGAATCCGGCGTCAGCACTTCGTCGATCAGATACAGCCTGCCGGCTGCATCCTGGCCGAATTCGAACTTGGTGTCGGCGATGATGATGCCGCGCGTCAGGGCATAGGCCGCCGCTTCGGTGTAGAGCCGCAACGTGGCGTCCCGCACCTCTCCCGCGAGCGCCGGGCCCAGCAGCTTCTCCACCGCTGCAAAGTCGATGTTCTCGTCATGCGTGCCCGCCGCCGCCTTGGTTGAGGGCGTGAACAAGGGCTGCGGCAACTGCTGCGCCATCTGCATCCCCGCCGGGAGCGGAATGCCGCAAACCTTGCCGGTCGCCTGATAATCCTTCCAGCCCGAACCGATCAGGTAGCCGCGCGCCACCGCCTCGATGGGCAGCGGCTTGAGCTTCTTCACGACAATCGCCCGACCGCGCACCTGCTCGCGCTCGGCGGGCGCCACCACCGTTTCCGGGTCAATGCCGGTGAGCTGGTTGGGAATGATGTGCCCGAGCTTCCTGAACCAGAAATCGGCCACGGCGGTCAGCACCGCGCCCTTGCCGGGAATCGGGTCAGGCATGACCACATCAAAGGCCGATAGGCGGTCGGTGGCGATGATCAGCATTTTGTCGTCGCCAACGGCGTAGATGTCACGCACCTTGCCGCGAGCGAGCAGCGGCAGGCTGGTAATGGAGGATTCGAAGAGGGGCTGGGTCATGGAATTACTCTAGTCAGGGCGAAAACGGCTTGCGACAGATCTGTAGCGGGCCGTGAAACCTAGGGTCGTCGAGTCTACTACCATCAACTCTCAATTGGGGCCAATCGCCAAGCGCAAGCTCGCCTGGGCCGACGCCAACGAGTTGGCCTGCGTGACCCCGCTCTAGAACTGAAAAGACCCGCATCGCTGCGGGCCTTGGTATGACTGGTGCTGCTGACCGGAATCGAACTGGTGACCTACTGATTACGAATCAGTTGCTCTACCAACTGAGCTACAGCAGCAAACCAAGGCGATTATACTTGCAGCTGTCGTCGGCGAACAACTGGCTAAGGCGGTCCATATACCGAATAACCAAAATTCATTTCGATACGCACCCGCGATTTGACTGCCGTGTCGTTTTTTATCCCAGGAG
>JAUXNZ010000312.1 GCA_030682595.1 Rhodocyclaceae bacterium
GCTCGAGGTGACGCGCAATTCCGCCGCGCCCTGGCGCCGGCTCGCCAGATAGTTCACCTGGAACACCCGGGTTTGCAGGGTGTTCGGCTGGATCGAGATGCGGTTGCCGCGGATGGTGAACTCGTAGCCGTAGAGTTCGCGGATCGACTCCAGCGCCTCTTTGACGGTCACGTCTTTCAGGCTGACGGTGATGGTGCCGGTAACCTCGGGGCCGACCAGCATGTTGTAGCGTGTGCCGCTGACGATGGCCATGAACACCTGGGTTGCCGGGGCACCGACCACCGACAGGTCGAAGCGCGGCTCGCCGTTTTCCTGCTTGGGCATTTCGACCAGGAAGGGCATCAGCAGGGCGCGTTCGGCGCCCTCGGCGGCTTTGCGGCCGGATGCCGCCTGGGCCAGTTCCTCGCCGATCTTCTCCCGGACAACATCGGGGCGCGGTTGGGGCGCGGTGCAGGCCGCCAGCAAACCCAGCAACGGCAACAGGATCAGTATTCTCATTTATCGGTCTTTCTGTTCTGCGCAGCCTGCTGCGCTGGTTTTTGCGCCGCCGGGTTGGCAACTGCGCCCGCGCCGACTTTTGGTTCCGGCATAACGCCCGCTTTGCGGGCATTAGCCTTCTCTGAAACTGCGTTTGGCGGCACTCCAACACGGGAGACTTTCTTTTCGGCGGCGGGTATCAAGCGCAAGGTCTCGTCACCCTGGGGCCCTCTCAGCACGACTGAATCCTCGTTGACCCTGATCAGCCTGGCTTCACCGACCTTGCCGCCCAGTTCGACGACGCTGCCATTGATCAGCGCCGCCGGCTTGCCCCCTTTCCGCAGGATCACGGATTGTAAACCGCTGAACTCGAATACCGCCGTGCCGGCCGGGTCGCCGACGCCACCGAGGGCGGCGGGTGGCCGGGTCGGGTCGGCCAACTGGGCGTGCGCCGCGCCAGCCAGCGCCAGGAACAGTGCCGCCATGACATGCGCGGCCGCCAGTGGAGCCTTGCCGCCGGGCCGTCCCAAGGCAAGGCGGCACGCGGCGCCAGCCGCAATCCGTGCCCAAGCATGAACGGGGGCTCCCCAAGACAAACGAGCGCAGCGAGCCACAGTCACCTCCCCCACGAGGGGGAGGCCGGGAGGGGGCGGGCCTAAACGACGAGCCATATGGAATCCAGACTCAAGGTGTAAACAATCAGGGTCAGCTCGCTGACGGGATGTTTTTTGACGGCCAGGCGCAGGTTGCCCCACAGCAACTTTTGCGGGCTGGCTTCGAGTTCATTCACATAGGCCAGCAGGTCCTGATAATTACCGGCGAGCTTGATTTCGATGCCATGTTTGTAGATGTTGCCGCCCGGCATGGACGCGGTTGTCGCGTCGGGCTTTTCGCCTTCTTTAGCGGCCGGCGGGTCGATCAACGGCTGCGGCGCCAGGGTGTTCAGGCTGACCAGCGTCAGGCCGCGATGGCGGGTCAGCAGGGTTTTCAGCAGGGCGGGGGCCTGGGTGGGCGCGACGAGGGTGCGGTCGAAGGCCTTGAGGTCGCGCTCGGTGGCGGCCAGTTGATCGCGCAAGCGCTGGAGTTCCGCGCGGTTGGCGGCATCCGGATCGGTGTTTTGTGACTTGAGGCCCGCCAACTGGGCGTTCAGTTGTTCCTGTTCGGTCTGTTGCTGGGCGAGGCTTTTCTTGAGGCGGGCGGTTTGCTGCTGGCCGGGCTCGATCCAGAACGAGTAGCCGCCAAAAAGAATCGCCACCGCGAGCGCGCCGACGATCAGGTGCTTTTCGCGCGGCTGCATGGCGGCGAAGCGGCTGGACCAGCCTTGCCAGCGCGCCTTGAGCGGACTGGTGTCAGCCATTAGCGTGGCCCTCCCGTGGTCGACTGGGATGCAGTCGGCGGCGTGGCCGCGGTTTTGGTCGGGATCAGCATGAATTCATGGAATGGCGCCTTGGTGGTTGCCGCCGGCGCGGTTGCAGCGGTGGCTGGCGGTGGTGCGCCGACTGCGGCATCCGGCTTGCCCACGCCGAGCTGCAGCGCGGCGAAGGTATGTCCCTGGAATGCGCGCTCCCTGCCGAGTTGGCGGATATATTCAGGTAACAGCGCCGGATCGACGGTGCGCCCGCGAATTTCCATGCCGCCGCCGGCAGCGAAACTGAATTCGGTGAGCCACAGCCCCGCCAGCGACTGGCGGGAAAAACCGCGCAAATATTCGGCGTACGAACCGGCATCCGGTCCCAGGCGTTGTTGCAGCGTGGTCAACACCTCGCCACGCGCCCCCAGCAACAGACGCGCGGCGCCGAGTTCCTGTTCGAGGCGCGGATCGGGCTTGCGACCGGCGACTTGCTGGCCCAGCATGGTGAGCTGCGCGCGCGCGGCCTTGAGTTGCGCATCGTTGGCCGCGGTCTGCGCCGACAGCGTCGGTACTTCGTGGCGCGTCAGCGCCCCCAGAGCCGCGACCGCCAGCAGCAGCAGTGCGCCGGCCGTCGCCACATTGGCCAGCGCCAGCCAGTCGCGTTGCTTTTGCAGCGCGGGGTCGAAGAGATTGATCTGCTGGCTCATCGTTATTTGTCCCGCAAGGCCGCGCCGAGCGCCAGCCAGGCGTCGGCCTGCGCGCTGGTTTCTTTCAACCGGGGCGTCGCCGTGAAATCCATCACCTCGGCCAGATTGGCGGGGGCGACCGGCAGCGACAGATTGCCGCCCAGATACTCGATGAAAGCCGTGCCGCCCGGCAACGGGCCGACCAGCAGGCGGGTGAGCGGAATCGCGCTGAAATTGCGGTCGAAGCTGTCGAGCGAACGCTGGATGTCGAGCAGCACGCGCTCTTGCAACGCGCCGACATTGGCGCCGCTGTTA
>JAUXNZ010000322.1 GCA_030682595.1 Rhodocyclaceae bacterium
GCCGTGCATGTGCAGACCGCCACGCACGATTTGATCTTCGATACCGGCCCGGGCTTTACCGCCGAGGCAGACAGCGGCAACCGCATCCTCGTGCCCTATCTGCGTGCCGCTGGCGTGCAGCGACTCAATACGCTCTTTGTCAGTCACGCCGACAACGATCATGCCGGCGGCGCGGCTTCGCTGCTGGCGGCGGTGCCGGTCGGCGCCTTCATGAGTTCCTTGCCCGAGTTTCATCCATTGCTGCAAAAGTCGGCGCTGGCGGAACGGCGCCGCTGCCTCGACGGCGACACCTGGGAATGGGACGGCGTGCGCTTCCGGGTGTTGCACCCGACGCCCGCCGACTATGCCGGCAAGCGCACGACGAATGCCCTGAGCTGTGTGCTCAAGGTCGACAGTGCCCATGGCAGCGTGCTGATCCCCGGCGATATCGAGGGCGCGGCCGAGGCGGAATTGTTGGCACGGCATGGCGATGGCCTGCGCGCCGACATTCTGGTCGCGCCGCATCACGGAGGCAAGCACACTTCCTCGGCCGCTTTCGTCGCCGCCGTCAGTCCCAGCGAGGTGATTTTTCCCGTCGGCTACCGCAATCGTTTCGGTCACCCGCGCCCGGAGATCGTCGCACGCTACGCCACCACTGGCGCACGTATGCATCGCTCCGACCATGGCGGCGCGGTGCGCGTCATGCTGAACGAATCTGGCCGGCAGCTCGCTCATGAGCGCGAGGCGCGCCGCCGCTACTGGCACAATGCGCCTGTTGAAACCATCGAAAAGTTGCCATGACCACGCCACGCTCATCCCACGTCCAATGCCTCAGTCCCGCTGGTTTTCACCGCATGGCCTATCTGGAGTGGGGCGACCCGCGCAATCCGCGCGTGCTGGTCTGCGTGCATGGGCTGACGCGCTCCGGGCGCGATTTCGACTTTCTGGCAGCGGCGCTGGCGGCGGATTATCGCGTCGTCTGCCCGGATGTGGTCGGGCGCGGCATGAGCGACTGGTTGCGCGATCCGGCGCATTACACCACGGCGCAATATGCGGCCGACATGGTGACGCTGATCGCCCGGCTGGATGTGGCAGGCGTGGACTGGCTGGGCACTTCGCTGGGCGGCCTGATCGGCATGGCGCTGGCGGCGCAGGACGGCGCGCCCATCCAGCGGCTGATCCTCAACGATGTCGGGCCGGTGGTCGCCGCCGTGGCGTTGCGGCGCATCTGCGACTATCTCGGCCATCCGCTCGAATTTGCCTCGCTGGCCGAGGCCGAGGCCCACTTTCGCCAGGTGGCCGCACCCTTCGGCCAGCTGACGGACGCCCAATGGCATCACCTGACCATGCATGTCGTCAAGGCCGCGCCGCATGGTCGGCTGGTGCTGCGCTACGACCCGGCGATTGCCGTGCCTTTCAAGGCGGTGATGGCGGCGCAGGGGGAAGACAAAGATATCGAACTGTGGCCGCTCTACGATGCGATCCGTTGTCCGACGCTGATCATTCGCGGCGAGAATTCCGACCTGCTGACCCGCGCAACGGTGGTGGCGATGCAAGCGCGCGGGCCGCGCGCCCGTGCGGTGGAAATCCCCAAGGTCGGGCATGCGCCGATGTTCATGGATGAAGCGCAGCTTGCCGTGGTGAGCGAATTTCTGCAAAGCGCCAAGGCGTAGCCGAACTTCTGCTAGACTTCGCCGTGGCGGGTCTCCCCGCATTGCAAGGTGGTGAATCGGGTCAGGGCCGGAAGGCAGCAGCCACAGCCATTTATTGCAAGTGCCGGGGGTCAGGCTCGCCACCTTTCACCTTGTTTCATGTTTCGTTACAAACCGGATATAGACCGCTTACATCCGGGGCGCCTAATCTCTCCCGCCAAGCAGGCATTCACAAGGAGAGCAACATGAAACGCAATCACACAATCATCGCTGGTTTGATCGCCGCCGCCACCTTCAGTGGCGTTGCCCTGGCGCAGGGCGGCATGGGGCCGATGGGCATGGGTCAAGGCGGGCCGTGCGCGGGCATGGGGCAAGGTGGCCCGATGGCGCGCCAGGCAGCCATGAAGGTCGACCCGGCGCAACGCGCCGAGCGCCGCCTGGAAATGCTCAAGCTTCAATTGAAGCTGACCGCCCAGCAGGAACCGCTGTGGCAGGCCTTCGCCGAAAAAGCCAAGAGCAAGGCCGGTCGTGGCATGCAAGCGATGCGTAACCAGGCCGCCGACCCGCAGTTGACCGCCCCCGAGCGCATGGCGCAGCGTCAGGCTCTGATGCAGGCGCACCTGGCCGCCATGACGGGCGTGCATGAGAGCTTCAATCGTCTCTATGACGCGCTGTCGCCCGAACAGAAAACCGTTGCCGACCAGCAAGCCGCCCGTATGGGGCCGGGCATGGGCGGTCCGATGGGCGGCGGTGGCCCGCGCGGGCCGGCCCGGGGTGTGCCGCCGCAAGGCTAGGCGTTCCAAGCTAAAATCGCGGGCATGAGCTATCAGGTTCTTGCCCGCAAGTGGCGTCCCAAGTCTTTCGACACATTGGTCGGTCAGGAGCACGTGGTGCGTGCGCTGACCCACGCGCTGGATCAGCAACGCCTGCATCACGCCTATCTCTTCACCGGCACGCGCGGCGTCGGCAAGACCACGCTGGCGCGCATTCTCGCCAAGGCGCTGAATTGCGAGACCGGCATTACCTCCACGCCTTGCGGCGTCTGTTCCGCCTGCCTGGAGATCGACAGCGGCCGCTTCATCGATTATGTGGAAATGGACGCCGCCTCGAATCGCGGCGTCGAGGACATGGCGGCCTTGCTGGAAAAGGCCGCCTACGCGCCCAACAGCGGCCGCTACAAGGTGTACATGATCGACGAGGTGCACCAGCTGTCCGGCCACGCCTTCAATGCGATGTTGAAGACGCTGGAAGAACCGCCGGAGCATGTCAAATTCATTCTCGCCACCACCGACCCGCAAAAAATTCCGGTGACGGTGCTGTCGCGCTGCCTGCAATTCAACCTCAAGCAGATGCCGCCCGCCGCCATCGTCGACCATCTGGCGCGCGTACTGGCGGCCGAGGGGGTGGACTGTGAAGCAACCGCATTGCGCCATCTGGCCAAGGCCGCCGCCGGCTCGATGCGCGACGCGCTTTCCCTGCTCGACCAGGCCATCGCCCATGGCGCGGGCCGCATCGAGGAAGCGGGCGTGCGGGCCATGCTGGGCACGGTGGGCGACGACCACCTGTTCGACTTGCTCGACGGGCTGGCGGCCGGCGACATCCACGCCATGCTGGCCCTGGCCGCAACGATGGAAGAGCGCAGCCTCAGTTTCGATTCCGCATTGCAGGAACTGGCCACGTTGTTTCATCGCATCGCGCTGGTGCAATTCGCGCCCACCGCCATTCTTGATGCGGCGGAGCGCGAGCGCCTCGCGCCCTATGCCGAACGCCTGGACGCCGAGTTTCTGCAACTGTGCTACCAGATCGCCATTCACGGCCGCGACGAACTGGCGCTGGCGCCCGACGAGGCCGCCGGGTTCGGCATGGTGCTGTTGCGTTTGCATGCCTTTCGTCCCGACAGTGCAAAAGTCGGCGCAAAAGTCGGCGCCAGCGGGACGGCGCAGTCGGCACGCTCCAGCATGGGGACGGCGCCGCCCGCCGTCATCGCGCCTGCCCCGACTACAACAGCACCTTTACCGGCACCGGCGCCGGCGCGAGTGCAGCTGGCACCCACGGACGACTGGCACGCGCTGGTCGCGCAACTGCCGCTCACCGGCATGGCGCGCCAACTCGCCCAGCATTGCGAACTGGCGAGTCTGACCGAAACCCAGATCACCCTGCGCCTGTCGCCGGTGCACAAACATTTGTCGCCGCAGCAGGAGAAATTGCAGGCCGAACTGCAAAAGCACCATGGCCGACCGCTGGCCCTGAGAATCGAGCTGACCGAGACGGCCGGCGAGACACCCAAGGCGCGCGCCGACAACGAAAAGCGCGAACGTCAGGATCAGGCCATCGCCGCCATCGAAGGCGACCCCTTCGTGCGCGAGGTGTGCGACCTGTTTGACGCCAGCATCGACGAATCCACCATCAAACCCATTTAAGGAAAACCCCATGCTGAACAAAGGCGGCATCGCCAACCTGATGAAACAGGCGCAGAAAATGCAGGAAAACATGAGCAAGGCGCAGGAAGAGCTGGCCAATATCGAAGTCGAAGGCCAGTCCGGCGCCGGCGCCGTCAAGATCGTGATGACCTGCAAGCATGATGTGAAACGCGTCACCATCGACGCCGCGGTCATGGATGACAAGGAAATGCTCGAAGACCTGATCGCCGCCGCGCTGAACGACGCCAACCGCCGCGCCGAAGCGACGTCCCAGGAGCGCATGGGCTCCCTCACCGCCGGCCTGCCGCTGCCGCCGGGCATGAAGCTGCCGTTCTGAGCCCGCAGCAATGCCGCAGCGCATTCTTTTTGTTTGCATGGGCAACACAGATAGGATGCGGCTGTATTGCTGATCTAGTCAGTCGCGCGACTTCATCATGAGTCGCGCGGATATCCTTCTGGATACACCATCACCCCAAACGGCCTATCTTCGCGCGGGCATCCTCGACGTGCCTTGTCAGCGCGCAGCGCGCCGTTTTTTCTTCGATTCCTCTGACACCCGCAGCATCATCGTGGTGGTGACGGCGCTGGCGGTTTCGCGGGCCGTGGCGATGGTGGCCTCGAACTGCGCTTCTGGCATGGCGGCGTACTGCACATCCCACCGCTGCGCGATCTCAACAAAGCGCACCAGACGATCAAGCACAGCGGGCGCTGCACCCTGAAAATCAGGTGGGACAATTTGTCCCACCTGAAATTGGCTACCAGAAACCGCCTCCGCAGTCGCAGGCGTTCGCCGCAGAAACCGCCACCGTGGCGGGCGAAACAAAGCGTGCCCAGGGGGCAGCATAGGGCAGCTGGGAGCGTGGGCATATCTTGCTCATAATCACTCCGCTAGTTTTCCAAGCATCGAAACGGCAGCATTGTCCTTCGCTTCGCAGGCGGCGAGCAAGTCTGCGACCTCGATGCCGTACTCCTGTAGTTTGGCCGCGAATCTCCTGCGGAACTTGTTCATGGCCACCGCCTCGATCTGATAGGCGCGCTGGCGGGAAATACCGAGTGCCAGCGCCACCTGGTCAAGGGTCGCCTGCACGATCAGGCGTCGGTCTCTTCCTGCACTGACTCGACAATATCGCCAGCCGCATTGCGCTCAATCACGGTAACGGTCTTTCTGGTCGGCATGGCGGTAATTGCAACACCACTGATCTGGACCGGCGGCATGTTGATCTGCGCTTCCATGGTGACGGGCGTCGGCTCGACGTTGACGTTGATCACCGGCGCCGGGGGTGGCGCTGCCGACGTCGCGTCGCGTTCCGCCTGTTCCTCCATGAATACCAGCAACGCGGAAGTTAAACGCTCATCGACTTGACGATACAGATCCAACTGCCGACGCTTCTCGTTGATCACGCTCCTTGACTGAATCCACTTATTGCGGCTTTCGCCGGCCTTGTTCAGTAATTCAGCGACTCGATGCGATTGATCCACCAGAATCAGTCGTTTGTTGTGGTCGCGGCGATACTCCTCGGTATCGGCTAGTGCCTTCGCCCGCTCCTTCAGGCTTTCAACACTGGACAGGAGGGCGCCCTCACTTTCGGTCAATGCGGCAATGTCTCCCTCCAATTTGCGGATACCCAAGCGAATATCTTTCAAGATCACCTGTTGAAATAGCGCGCCATCGCGGGCGATGATGCGCTGATATTGATTCGTACCGTGCCAGAGTAGTTCGCAGATCGCTTTGCGGATTGGGTCGTCAAGGTGGCGCCCCAATTCGGCGCGGTAGTCGTCCTGCTTGTATTGGATATCAGGGAACACGTTCATGATTTTGTCCTTTCGTTTTTGGGTCAGTTGTTGCGCCAGGAAGAGGTGAAATTGCTGCCAATCTTCTGGCGCTTGTTATTGCGATTGATCTGATTCAAGCGCTGGCGCGCGAGTGATTCAGGCGGTGGTTCGTTTTGCTCGGTACTTACAGCCACGAGAACGCCCGGTTCATGCGCCTGCGGCCCGCTGGTGTCCGTGTTCGTTTCTGGCAGCGCAGCTGCCGAAACAACCTCGAACAAGCCGCGTTGCCGAATTCTCTCTTCGGTCATATCCCACCAGACAGGCTTTTGAATATGCAGACGCAGGGCGTGCACCATCCATAGCGCATACACCGTGCAATCCAGCGCCTCGTTGCGCCGATCCGTGCGTTTCTTCCATTGCCTGCGCTTTGGGTTGTTGCGCATCGGTATCTTGATTTCCGATAGCAACTGCTCGTAAAAGTCTGGCCGCACGGCTTCAAACCAATGCATGCGGTGCGGACCGTCGCCAGTCAGGCGCACGCGACCGCCTTCCTGAGCCCAGCCGAGAATGCTGTCCTTCGCCTTCGCGGCACCAACGATCTGAACGTGCACGCCGTACTTCGCCGACTTGCGGCCGTTATAGTGTGGATCGATAGACTGTGCTTGCGGTTGCCGCCATATTTCAATTTTGCCTTCAGCATCAGACGCGCCCTTGATGGCATAGACAGGACGACCACCACGGTTATGGCGGCGCACGTAGTCATAGACGGCGCTGCTGGTCTGTCCGTCAGATGAATCGATGGCCACGGCAGCGATGGGCAATGCGGCGCCGCAGGCATGCCGCACGGACTTTTCCAGCAAGGCGTCAAGTTCAAGCCAGGCGCCAGCAAACGGGACGATGGTCTGCCCGGATAACTCCCCCCAATAGGCCAGCCACATTTCTTCGCGGCGGCCGATCACCCAGCAGGTAACCGCGAGGCGATCATGCTGCACGTCGACAGCCAGTACCGGGATCAGACCGCCTTCTGGAACCGTCCATTCTGCATAGCGCTCTGCGCGGGCGCGCAGTTCCTCTTCCTCCGGTAGTTCGCCGCGGTACTCCCAGGGCAGGCCCAGCGTGCTATTCCAGAAGGCGATCATTTCGCTGTTGTCGCCTTCGTCCTGCTTGTGCCGTGCCTCAAGGAATTTCCGCGCCAGAACGGCTACGCGCGAACCCGCGAACGTAGACATCAGTTCATTGATCAAAAATCCGACGGCGCCAGTTGCCGGGGCGGTGGCCTCGAAGTGACCGCGCAGAATCGCGGCGTGCCGCTCTTCCTCTGTCCATGCGGCGCCGCAGGCCGGGCAGGTGTAGAAAGCATCTTCCCACCGCGCGGTGCCATAGATTTCGCGGGGCGGATGCTCGGTGGCCTCGGGTATGACGATGCGATCCCAGGTTGGTATATGCTGCTCTTCGCAGTGTGGGCAGGGTATGTGGTACTTGCGCTGGTCGCTGGCGAGAATTTCCGCCTCAATACTGCTTACACCCTTGCCCGTCGGCGTGCCGCCGATCAGGATCAGGTGGTCGGGATAGGACTTGGCGCGCTCTTCCGCCAGCTTGATCGCGTCTCCCTGGCCGCGCACGTTGGTGCTTGCGTCGTCGGGTTCCTCCACGATCACCACGCGGGCGCTAGTCGATTTCACATCTGCCGGGCTATTGCTGCCCACCAGCTTGATCAGGCCGCCAGGGTAATGCTTGCGCGTCTGGCTGTTGCCGAGTGCGCGGCTCTTGAGGTTGATCCGATCCGCCAGGGGCTTGGTGGCACGGATCATGGGGTCCAGCTTTTCCGCTGCGAAGTCTTTCGCCGACTTCTCTCGCGGAAAGACGGCGATCTGCACGCTTGGCCGATGATGGGCATGGTAGCCCATGACGTTGCAAATGATGCCGACGGTATAGCCGAATTGCGCCGGCTTCATGGTGACGACTTTACGCACCGTCGGATCAGAACAGGCGCGCAGTATTTCGCGCAGCGCGGGCGTGCGATCAAGCGAATACGGCCCCGGCATGGCGCTCTCCTCGCTTGAAAGTTCGCGGTAGCGCTCAGCCCATTCATCGATGGTCAGGCGCGGTGGCGGGGCAAATTCAGCCCAGGTGCGCGCCATCAGCGCGGCCAGGGTGTTGTCTGCCCAGCCGTCGGCGTCGGGCACCAATGGAGTGATTGGGTTACCCATCGACATCCTGGTCTTCCCCGTGTTCCCCTGGCTGCTGCCAGTGCGATAGCTTCGTCAGCGTTTCATCGAGTAGATCGCGCAGCAGGGCTTCGCGTTCCGCTTTGTCCTTCCCTTCCAGGGCGGTCGCGAGGCGTGCTGGTTCGTTGCGGATTCGTTCGCGTGCCGACACAATGGCCGCGCGCATCATCGGCTCGACGGCGCCGGCCTCGATCAGCTTGCCGCGCCGCTCGGCCAGATCCATTTCGAGTTGATCGCCCTGCAGGCGCGCCAGCCTGTCCTTCGGATTATCGCCCTGCACCTTGCGGACTTCTCTTTCCACATGCCAGCGGATACAGGCCGTGGCGTCATACTCGCCGGGCACCCCAGGGCCGCCCTGCAACGCGACCGGCATGCCGGCTGCCTGCCATTCGGTGATGGTCCGTGTCGATACTCCGAAGATGGCCGCAATTTCGCCCTGGCCGATGATCTTCATAGTGTATGGCTATCGGTAGTGATTGATTGCATAACGAAGGCTATCGCCTTGATAGAACTAGGAAAGAATCGCGCTGCGAAAGACCCGTGCGCTGGAAAGCTGGCGGAGTACCTTTGCTTTTCATCTGGCTGTCCTCATGGCTTCGGCGAAGGCTGTTGAGAATTGGCGGTCCCACTCGGAACGAATGACGCGCTCGGCTTCACGATGGAAGTTGAAGCGCGGCTGGTATCTGGCTGGGGTGTCCTCGAACACGATCACCGGGACGAGCTTGCCGGGCTTGCCCGGAGTGCGGCGCCAGATACCCATGGGCGCCTTGTCCCACCCCCGGCCGGTTGGCTTGCCGTAGAACAACTGGATCGGTGCTGCACCCTTGCGCCGATCACCAGCGCCGATGCGCTTGCCAATAGCCTTCGACAGCTGCCCGGACTGCGCAGCGGCCTTGAGCTTGTCGGTCAGCCCTTTCGGAATGTTGCCGAAGCTGTTGAGCTGGATATTGCCGGGCAGCCTGATGCCGCGTGCCGTTGGGGTACGGGTGCCACCGGCAATCTGATACTTGAGGTATGACGCCTGGCGATCCATAAAGCCGACCTCAGCAACCAGATGCCCAGGCTTTGCACCCTTCACATACAAGCCCTTTTTCGTGAATGGGGTAGGCCTATCCAGATCACGCTCCAGCGCGGCCGGCATTGCGTCCTTCACAGCCTTCGCCGTGCGGGTCAAAGCCACGGCAGTGGCGTAGCGTGTCTGCTTCTCCAGGTTCGCCACGGTACGCTTTACCGCGTCGAGGCCGATCATCGCAACTTTGATCATGGCGCGCCCCTCAGTGCAGTCGATCGGAGTCAGCCGGCCAATCAGCCAGGCCGAAGTCAATCGTGGGATCGGCTTCAATCGCGATTGCACCAGCCAGCAGATCGAAGGCCATCAGGATGTAAATCTCTGGCAGCAGCGGTATCAGCTTGATCAGGGCAATACGGATTGCCTCCGCACCATCACCATCGCAGACTTGATTGAACAGATCGCGCACCTGCCGGCCACGATCAACCTCCGCGTTTCCAGCAACGACAAAGGCTTTCAGGCTGTTTTCCAATACCCCATGAGTTGCGGCATCATCGTCGCGCGCCTGATCGATTGCAGCAAGCACAGACAGGCATGCCGCGCGGAACGCATCGCCGAAGGACATATCGGCGGCATAGCCGGCAATATCAGCCCGCAGCTTGGGCAAGTCCTTCGAGGTGATGGTGGTAACGTCATTCGTGGTGTTCATTTACGTCCCCTTCGATTCTCCAATTGCAATGCGGACAGCGCGGACCGGAATATTCGGATTCGGTAATTTTGAATTCCCGATATGAGCGGACCTCCCGGACGGTATCGCCCGCCAGGACAAAGTGACCGAGCACGAGTACATCAACAGACGCCAGGTACTTATCCATCCGAAGCGATGCTTCAATATCTGCCGGCGAAGGATCGGCTGGCCCGCTAGGATGGTTATGCAAAAAGAACGCGCCGGTGGCACCGGCGGCAATAGCCAGGCGTGCGGTATGGCGGAGGCTGTAGGAAACCGATACCTCGCCGCCATATGCGATACGATCCCAGCCCAGCAGACGATTACCGGCACCGATCCAATAGCCGAGCTTGACTTCGTTGGGCTCCTGCGCCAGTTCCAGATAGGCATGCCGCATCAAACTGAGGGGCGATGCGACCAGCATCCCTTCTCCCGACATGCGGGATTCAAGGATGCCGAGCGCTTGCCTGATCACCTTGTCATCGGCGCTCATATCAGCCCCGCGCTTCTTCCTGCTGTACGCCGTTCAGCCTGGCGAGTTGCGCCTCGCTCGGCTTGAATCCGGTACCTTGCACGCCAGCAAGGTATTCACTGACCAGCGCCGCCGTGGCAAAGCGGACTGCGCACCGGGGCAGACTCAGGATATTCAATCCAGCGGTTTGCATATCGAACAGACGATGATTCTCCTCCATGCGTGTGGCGGCTAGATCCAGCAGCGCATCCATCACTTTGCTGGCTGCTTCTGACTGCTCACCGCGAAACTGTTCGTGGTAGAGGCGTTCCCCAATCGCCTGGCGCTCTGTAGCGATTTCAGTTGCAAGGCGCTCGGCAGCCTTCCGCAACACCCCAAGGCGATCAATGGTGTTGGTCAATTCATCTTTCCCAGCGGTCGGGTCGCCAGCGGTCGCCGAAAGCGTCCCGGCTGTGATCGCAGCGATTTCATCCTCGGGCGACATCCGCGAGGCCAACTCGGCACGCAACTGATCGGCCTTGCCCTCTTGCACTGTGATTTCCGCCAGGACGGATTCGCGGCGCGTGGTCAATGCCCGGAAGCTTTCATCTGCCTGGCAAGCGGCATCACGTTGATCGCGGAAACTGCTGGTGGTGTTGTGCTTTTTGAAAAACATGGTGGTTCCTTTCATGGGAAGGTGATATGACGTGCCAATGAATTCATGGCGCGGGTGAAATTCCGCTGCAATTGACAGCGGATACGGCTTGGAGAATCTCGTCCAAGTCTTGTTGCGGGGTCGGACGAAGGTAGGACGACTGCAAACCCGCACCAATACTGGAACTGTCCAACCTCCTTACCTTGTCCTACCTGTAGGCATAGCTGTACCTGCGCGCGTGCGTGCGTGTGCGCGCCCCTGTGTGCGTGTGCGGGGAAAGGTCGGACGAGGTAGGGAGGTAGGACGGATGCCCTATCCATGCGGTTCTTCGCCGTCCGACCTATAACAGGGCGTCCGACCTCAAGTCGGACGGATGCATGATCACGATGGTGCATGATCATCTCCTGCATCGCTGGAAGCGCCTTCTCCACCATGCCAGCCTGCCGGCTGCTCGTAGTAATACTCACGCGCTCCGCTGGGGTTGCGGCGTTTGGCCCAGCCCAAGCGCTTCATGGCAATGCCGACACGGGTAGTCATCTGCCGGTTGCCATCGATCTTGCCGGGCTCGATCTTCAGGCAGTCGGTGAGAATGTCCGTCGCCATCACGCGCGGCGAAGAGCGGGTGCGCAGCCACTTGCCGATCATCGATTGCCACGGATCAGCAATCTCGCGGTCTTCCTGTTGAGGCTCGAACAGACGCTGCTGCTCCTCGCGTGTCGGGTGCCAGCGTTCGCCGCGCTTGTAGCGCGCAACGGCCTCGGCAAATAGTTGATCGCGGGCGGTGGCGAGACCGTCAAGGTTGATCGGCTCTACCTCTTCAACGCGCAACGGCCAGTAGCGTGTGTTGCCAGTCGTGTCCTTGAAATACTCGTCTTGGTTCGTGGTGCCGACGAATACGACCTGACGCGGCCAGTCGCGCGGTGCGCGCTCGTAGGGTGCGCGAAAGCGATCTACTTGGCTTGAAATGAACGCCTTCGCCCGCGTTGCCTCGCTGCGGTTCAATGCATCAAGTTCGCCGATTTCGTACAGCCAACAGTTTTGTACGAGCTGATAGGCATCCTTGCTGCTAAGGTCTAGTGTTGTGTCGCCGAAGTGTTCGCCACCAATAACGCGACAAACCGTAGATTTTCCGCATCCCTGTGATCCCTCAAAGATCAGCATGTAGCGCATCTGGCAGCCGGGCTTAATGATGCGGGCAACCATCCCAATCAGAAAGAACCGACCAGCCATGCGCGCGTAATCGCCTGGCTTGACGCCTAGAAAGTCAGACAGCCAATCGTCAATGCGCGGTGTTCCATCCCATGTCAGTCCGTCGAGATATTCGCGCACAGGGTGATAGCTGTGCTCTGTCGCCACCCATCCCACAGCGGCGGCCAGATTGTCCTGACTGCGCACGATCAAGCCTTCACGCTGCGCCAGCCACAGGCCCAGGCGCAGATCATCTTCGTGCGCCCACTCAGCACCGGGCGCAAAATCGGCGGGGTCATCCCACGGCGCCGGCTGGCGCTTGACAATGCGCCGGGCGAATTCGTCGAGACACAGCACGCTATCCCACAGTGGATGATGCCGCAGCAGCAGATAGACGTTCTCGCGGCAATCAACCAGCCGGTCATCCTTGCGCAAAAGCTGACGGCGCCAGTCTTCAGCGCCAGCGCCGGCCAGCTCGGGCACGATGTTGCCGGCCATCGCTTTGGCGGCAATCACCGGCACGCGCTGATCCTTCAGGATGGCGCGCAGATCGTCGGCGGTTTTTCCAGCGGCAATTTCGTCCGCAACATCATTGCCGTCTGGCTTAACCCCTGGCGCCGGGATATTCACGATACGTACGCGGCCGCCATGCTGCAGGATCAACCCAGCCGCATCTTCCATCGCCTTGATGCCGGGCTGTTCCGCCTCGGGCAGCAGCGGCTTTTCCGCTTGCGCCTTTACCAGGGCCGCGTTATTGGGTGAGGGCATCTTTTTCAGCCTTGGTCAGTGGTACGCGTTTGGCATCGGCATCCGGCCACGCGATCACCTTGCGGCCGGCCAGCGCCGACCAGTCGCATTTCTTGACCGCCTTGCCGCCACCAGGCCATGACACGACGGCGAACTCGGGCAGCAGTGCGGCGGCGGCATCGGCGCATTTCTCGCCCTCCACCAGCAACACAGTGGCGTCCGGCTTTGCGGCGAGGCGATCCAGCCCATACAGCGGGCGCGGCTCGGGAAACGCCATCCAGCGCCATTCCTCGCTGCCCGATACGGCATGACGGGCATACACCAGCGGCAGGACTTCCTTGCCGCCGTCGGAAGTCTTGAACCGATAGACGTAACCCAGCACCTCGCCAGCAGCGCCGGAATAACACCATGTCATCTCAGGAAGGCCGCGCTTGATATGCGCCTTGGGTGGATCACCAGCATGATCTGGCGCGGGCAGGATCGGGACCCATGGGCAGGCATCGCCGTCGGCATCCTTACCCCTTGCCGGCTGCCGCGCGGCCGGTTCTTGACCTGCCTGCGGCGCTGGGAGGGCATCGCCACCAAGGGCCGCAACTGCATCGTGGAATGTCATGCCTTGGTGTTCCATCAGAAAGGCAATGGCGTCGCCATGAGCGCCGCAGCCGTGACAGTGATAGAAGCCCTTCGCCGGCACGACAGTAAATGATGGCGTGTCTTCAGTGTGAAACGGGCAGCAGGCTTTGTATTCAGCGCCGGCCTTCTTGAGGTCGGGCATGTAGCGGCCGATTACCTCGGCAATATTCACCTTCGCCAGCAAGGCGGTGGTGTCGACCTTCGGGTGAGGTTGACGGTCTGTCATCACTCGCCGTCCCGCCAGCGCCGACTTTCACCCGGCTGGCGTTTGTCACGTTTCTTCGGCAGCGGCATGTAGCCGCCTGGCGTGCGCTTGCGCTCCGCTTGGGCTTTCCAGTTGCGGCGGCGATTTCCTTTACTCATCTCTGCCTGCCTTGCCGCCTGCAATCTGAACCTTTGTTGCTTGACGTTTCAGCGACTTTTCGATGCGCCGGCGCTGTGCGCGGCTGCCATGGAGGCGCACCCAATCGAGATCAACGGCAATTTGTGGCTGGACATAGGCGGGCACACCGCCTGCCATGGATGCGTTTCCGGGGTAGGAGCGGTACATCAGGCGGCCTCCTGCTTGCGAGGACGACCGCGCTTGCGGCTGCCTTCAAGATGGGCAGGCGCCGCCGCACGTCCAACAGGGAATGAATCAAGCCACCTCTCAAGGTCGCGCACGAGAATGACGGTGCGCTTGCCATGCTGGCGTGTCTTGAGCGTCCCCGCATTGATGGCCGCATGAATCACGGTTTCTGACAGCGAGGTCAGCAATACGGCACCGGGGATGCTGGTCGCCAGCGGCTGCGCGTGGAGTACCAGGGCCGTCATTTGCGCTCCTTAACTTCAAGGATGCGTTGAAAGGCATCGCCCGGCCAGAGCAGGCGCCCATTGGGAAGGCGCGCCGTCGGCGTGATGCCGTAATAGCTGCCGTTACGGCAGACGGCCGCGCGGATGCTTTGCGGTTGAATACCCAGGCGGGATGCCAGGGCGGCAGTAGTTTGATCCATGACGTTGCTCCTTTCGGATGCCGCTGATCAGTGAATACAAATCAGCGGATTGCAACGTCATGGTAGGCAGGCGTGTTGCCTCTGTAACCGTAGAGATTTGCCGGGGTGGCCCTTGTCTGCCGGTCTGTTTATTCTGGGATTACAGACTTTCTCGACTGATTCTTCTTGCTTTGTGGGAGAAAAGACCACCTTACCAAATCACCCCATCCTCCTTCGGTGATGTGCTTTGCGATGCGGCGCATCGCGTCTTTGATCCTTTGCTCGAACGCCTTGCGTTGATATGCCTCGAATTGACCTCCATCAGAGGCATTGGGTTTCTTGGTCGCACCCCAGAGCGTGTTGATTATTTCTTCATCGCCGGCCCCTGACCACTTGGCATCAAGTATCCGGAGATCAACCTGAAGGGTGCTGATGCCTTTCTTCGATGGGCGACCGACAATCTCTATCGGATCAATTCCGAATGTGTCATCACCGCGCTTCAGATCCTCTTGCCTCTCCTTGAGAATTTCGCGAACCAAATCGATCTGGTCCTCAATGTTGAGGCGCAAGTCGAAAGCCCAAGGGCTGATGAAACTGTCGTAATCCACCGGCCAATACGCATATAGCAAGCGTCCAACATGGTCCTCATACCCTTGCTTGAAGCCTTTAACGACAACTAGGTCTTCACAGAATGGGATGCTGTATGGCGGCATTTCCCTGGTTACTTCACCGGCAGTATCCCAATCTGGCGGGTTGGGATTCGCCGGATCGTGTGGGTCGAGCATGCCCCATTTATGGCACAGATAAACGTATAGGGTGTCAGGCCAGATGCCGGTTCGCTTCTCAAAATCGCCGGCTGTCTCCTCTGGGCTTAATGCCGGTTCTTGAGCGTGGCAGAAGGCCATTTGCGTGAATAGCCCAGTGCACGTGGCTTTTTTTGCTGACCAGACTGAACACCCATCTTCCGCAATATCTGTATCTGGTAGTGCGGCCCAGCGAGCATAGTCGGCTTGATACTCTGGATCGCGGCGTAGGCATTCCCAGGCCCAAGCCTCAAGATCGTCATCATGGTCTACATAAGCCGCTTCATCTTGCCAGTCAGGGAGCCAGGAAGGCTTGGGGGATGAATTTGGAAAGTCTCTCATCGTGTTACCTCGTCGTGTGCCGCCCCCGAATGAAACAGGGGCGGCGTGGGTGTCTACTGGCGCCTCGCATCGGCTTCCAGGCACTTTGCTGCATGCTCGGGGCACTCAATCGCGTAGCAGAAACCGACGATCTCGCCGCTGGCGCGTGCCTCCTCTTTCTTGCCAGATGCATCCTTGAGTTTTCGCGCAATGTCGAGCATTACATGCTGTAGCGTTCCGCCCGCGCTGGAATCTCCGCGTTTTGGATTGTTGAGCCAAGCCTGCGCGAGAAAATGACCGGCGCGACATCCGTCGCCATAGTGGTCGGTTGTCTTGCTCATGCTGTCACTCCTTCGGTTGACTTTTGGTTGTTCTCGACGATCCATTCGAGCGTGTCGATTGCCCGCAGCGCATCGGCAAAGTTGCTGATCGTATCGGCGGCGCCGGTCGGGTGGATAGGGCGCAGATCGTCGGGAATCTGCTCGCGGCCGATATTGACATGAATGTCGTAGGCGTTGTCCAGCCGCTCGATCTCGCCGAAACTGCTCAGGCCGATCAATAGCGCCTCTCTGATTTTGCGACACGTTTCCAGATCAAGCTGGTCAATCGCCTGATCGGAAGTCGGTGCTGGCGGGACGGTATGGGGTAAAGTCTTTGCAGTCATGTTGTTACCTCCTATGTAACTTCGTGATCAGGCAGCGCTAGGTGGTGCAAGCACCCGGGCGCTGCCGCCTAGCCGCTGGTTCCGCCAGCGGCGCCGGATTTCCCGATAGCGGGAGAATTCACAATATCGAGCACCACGCGTTCGACGGTCTTTGCGGTCGCGATGCGCTCCTCGGTCATTTCGGCATGGGCGTAGACGCGCAGCATGCCTTCCAGGGCGTGGTTCAGACACTTCTCGACGACATGGGGTTGTACGCCGGCATCCATGGCCAGCGTGGCGAACGTGCGCCGCAGGTCGTGCGGGGTCCATGCCTCTGGGCTGAATTTCTGCTTACGCCGCACCCAGGCTTGAACGGCGGTGGGGGATACCTTGAACGGCTCTGAGAGTTGACCCTTCGCATGCTTCGGCAGAAAGACCCAATGGGGCTTGTCGTTCTTCGTGCGGGCGAGGCGCCAGAAATCGCCATCCAGGCGGCCTTGCTGGCCTTCGGATATGCGCAGGCCGGTCAGCAACAGAAAGCGGAGCAGGGCGGCATTGGCGCCATCCCAGGCCCATAGCTGCCTGATCTCGTCTGGGGTAAGGGTGCGGGTGCGCGGCTCGTATTTGTAGCCCGTAACGCGGGCGCCGATCACAGTAGCCGGGTTATCTGCCCGCCAGCCGAGTTCGATCGCCAAGGCGAACATGGCGCGCAAGTGAGAGCGCAGGGAGTCGGCGGCGCGCGGCGTGTCTTTCGAGTCGGCGACCAGGGCGGCGAGGGTTTTCGCGGTGATTTCGGATACACGCTTGCGGCCGATGGCGGCGGCGATTCGCCGTTCGTAGGCATCGAACTGCTTGGGCCGGCGATGCTTGGCAATGACGGCATTCTGATAGCTTTCCAACAAGTCCGTCATGGTCGCATCGGACGGGGTTGCCGTGGTTGCGGTCTTGCGCATGGCGTCCTTGAGCGAAAGTGTCGGCCAGTTCCCCAGGGTGATAATTTTCGTCTTGCCAGCCTGCTTGCGCCTGATGATGAAGGTCTTGCGCCCACTGGTCCTGACGCGCAGCCAGAGGCCACTGCCGCAGCCGACCATGTAGTCGGTTTCCTTGGGGCGCAGCGCCTTGATTTCGGTCTCAGTCATATGATGCTCCTATCCTTGCGCGGCCGGCCGCGTCGTTTGCCCTCAAGGTGAGCGGGCGCTGGAGCGCGTCCAACCGGAAACGATTCCACCCACTTTTCCAGATCGCGCACCATGATCACGGTTCGATTACCATGGCGGCGAGAGCAAAGTTCACCGGCATTGATTGCAGCGTGAATGACGGTTTCCGAAAGAGAAGTCATCTCTGAGGCTCCCGGGATGCTGACTGCGATGATGGGCATTGGCGTTTGGCTTTTCATGGGGATGGATACTCGTCTGGATACACTGATAATTTAGCCTGTGATACATTCAAAAACAACAAAAATCTAACAATTCAATTAAAAACAACAGGATAGCAAAATGAATGTTACCACAAGAATACTTTTTGTTTGCATGGGCAATATCTGCCGCTCACCGACGGCGGAGGGAGTGACGCGGGCGCTGGCCGAGCGGGCGGGGGTGGCACAGAACTTCACGATCGATTCGGCGGGTACCCACGGCTATCACATCGGCAAGGCCCCGGATGCGCGTGCCACCAAGGCAGCGGCAGAGCGCGGTTACGACCTGTTGTCGTTGCGCGGGCGGCGGGTCAGTGACGAGGATTTCGTGCGCTTCGATTACATCCTGGCAATGGATCGGGACAATCTGGAATTGTTGACACAGGCCTGCCCGGCCGAGCATCGGGGCAAGCTCAGCCTGTTTCTGGAATTCGGGGCGGGACGCACGGGCGCAGAGGTGCCCGACCCGTATTACGGTGGCGCCGACGGTTTTGAACGTGTGCTCGACATGATCGAGGAAGCCGCCAACGGATTGCTGGAGCGGCTCGGCAAACGGTAGATTGTGCAGATTGCGGCAAGCCAAAAAAAAGCGCTGCAGTTCATGCAGCGCTTTTTTTACGTCTGGCGAGTGCTACGCCTTGGGTTGCGTTTCCACCATTTGCAGCGGCTCGGCGGGAATGACCATGGCAGGCTTCGGCTTGCGGCCGAGGGGTTTCGCTTCACTCGTTGTGACCGGTACCACTGCTGCATGCGAGGTTTCAATCAACTGCAATCCGGCTTGCTGCAAGTTGGCCGTCAGGTCGACAACTGGCGGGGGCGGCATTACAACGGCCGCGGGTAGCGTTGTTGGAACCTCAATGGCCGCAGGCGCGCTGATCAACACGGGCGTCGGTGCTTCGGCCGGAGCCGTTGCGATCAGTTCCTCTGGCACCGGTGCTTCGATGACCGAGGTCACTGGAGCGGGTGTCGGCATCGCGGCAGCCGGTTCTTGGGGTTCTGCCGAAACCGCCTGACGTTCTTCCTGCGCAAAAGTCGGCGCTGGCGGGACGGCGATAGCCGGCGCGCCGTGTACATCGGGGACGGCGATAGCCGGCGTGCCGTGTACCGCTTGGACGGCGGTCGTATCGACGAGCAGGGGTGTTTCCACCGGCGTGGCGCCAGCGACGGCTTCAGCCGCAACGGCGGCCTCACCCGCTGCAACGGCAACGGTTTCAGCTTCCTCGTTGCGGCGCGCTTCGCCACGGCCACGGCCACCCCGTCGGCCGCGCCGACGGTTGCCTTCGCTCGCGGCTTCGGATGCGGGGGACTCGGCCGGGTTCATGGTTACAAGGATGGGCGCTTCCCTTTGGGGTGTTTCGCCCTCGGCAGGTTTTGGCCTGGCTTGACGAGTGTCGGTACCGCCGGGCATTTCAGTTTCAGCGGGACGCGCTTCGGCGCCCCGGTTGCCGCGCCGTGCCTCGTTGCCCTTTTCGCCGCGCTCCTTGCGGTTCTGGCGATTGTCGCGATCTCCGGCTTCCCTTTCCCTGCCGGCTTCGCTGCGCTCCTTGCGCTCGCCGCGATCGCCACGTTCCTTGCGTTCGCCGCGCTCAAGTCCTTCCCGGTTATCGGTGCGGCCACGGCCACCACGGCCTCCACGGTCGTTGCGTTCGCCACGCTCGCTGCGTTCGCGGCGGATGGGTTTGTCGGTTTTCTGGGCGGGGGTTTCGGCCGTTGCTGCGGCCTTTTTGCCGCCCGAGAACCATGCCGCGATCCTGGCGAGCAGGCCAGGCGCCGGTGCGGGCGGAGGCGCTTCCTTCGATGCGACGATCGGCGCCGGATGGTCTGGCGTGATGCCTTTGACCATCGCTTCGGCCCGGGCCGGTTTGCCTTCGGTTTGCGCGACGATAGAGGCGTTTTCTTCCTCGGCGGGTTTTACGGCCATCTCATAGCTGGCCAGGATGGCCCCATCCTGGTTGAGTTGGTCGTGGCGCAGGCGGGTGATTTCGTGCTGCGGCGTTTCGAGATGACGATTCGGGATGATCAGCAGATTGGCGCGGTGGCGCATTTCGATGCGGGCGATATCGACGCGCTTCTCGTTGAGCAGGAAGGTGCCGACTTCGATGGGTACCTGGACATGCAAGGCGCCGGTGTTTTCCTTCATCGCTTCCTCTTCGAGGATGCGCAGGATGTGCAAGGCGGCCGATTCAATACTGCGGATATGCCCGGTGCCGGTGCACCGTGGACAAGTGATATAGCTGGTTTCGGCAAGCGCCGGGCGCAGGCGTTGGCGTGACAGTTCGAGCAGGCCGAAGCGCGAGATCTTGCTGGTCTGGACGCGGGCGCGGTCGAAATGCAGGGCATCCTTCAGCCGGTTTTCGACATCGCGCTGGCTCTTGGCCGACTCCATGTCGATGAAGTCGATGACGATCAGACCGCCGAGGTCACGCAAGCGCAACTGCCGGGCGATTTCTTCGGCGGCTTCGAGGTTGGTGCGCAGGGCGGTTTCTTCAATATCAGCGCCTTTGGTGGAACGACCGGAGTTGACGTCGACCGAGACCAGCGCTTCGGTATGGTCGATGACTATCGCGCCGCCGGAGGGCAGGGTAACCTGCCGCGAATAAGCGGACTCGATCTGGTGTTCGATCTGGAAGCGCGAAAACAGCGGTACGTCGTCGCTGTAGCGCTTGACGCGCGCGACGTTGCCGGGCATGACGTGGCTCATGAACTGCTGCGCCTGCTCGTAGATGTCGTCCGTGTCGATGAGAATTTCGCCGATCTCGGGGTGGAAATAGTCGCGGATGGCGCGAATCACCAGGCTGGATTCCTGATAGATCAGGAAAGCGCCGTTCTGGGATTTGGCCGCGCCGTCGATGGCGTTCCAAAGTTGCAGCAGGTAGTTGAGGTCCCACTGCAATTCTTCAGCGCTGCGCCCGATGCCGGCGGTGCGGGCGATCAGGCTCATGCCGCCGGGGACTTCGAGCTGGTCCATCACTTCGCGCAATTCCTGGCGGTCCTCGCCCTCGATGCGGCGCGAAACGCCGCCGCCGCGCGGGTTGTTGGGCATCAGCACCAGATAGCGGCCGGCGAGGGAAACATAGGTGGTGAGTGCCGCGCCCTTGTTGCCGCGCTCGTCCTTTTCAACCTGGACGATGAGCTCCTGGCCGACCTTGAGGGCGTCCTGAATCCGTGCGCGACCGGCTTCGACGCCGGGCAGGAAATAGCTCTTCGAAACTTCCTTGAACGGCAAAAAGCCGTGACGCTCGGCGCCATAATCGACAAAGGCGGCTTCGAGGCTGGGCTCGATGCGGGTAATGACCGCCTTGTAAATATTGCTCTTGCGTTGTTCCTTGTTGGCCGACTCGATATCGAGGTCAATGAGTTTTTGACCATCGACGATCGCGACGCGGAGTTCCTCGGCCTGCGTCGCATTGAACAGCATGCGTTTCATGTGTGCTCCCACGCGCAGGCAGGATCAGCACGACAAATCACACCGCTAGATAGTCGCGGCGTTGGTCATGTTTGCGGGTTCAGGCTCATCGGTAATCAGGGTGACGGACTGGGCAAAGGAAAGATGATTTGTCGATTCGTTGGGTAGCGACGCCGGTAATCTTGGTGAACCGGCATCGCGTAGCAAAGTCTGCGTTGCGCGAAAATAATGTCCAGAGACGAAGTAGTATCGCTGCCTCAGGCGAGCGACCTACACTAGGGTTTTAGCAACCGGCTGTGACAACATCGCCGAACGACGCCCCGGAACCGCTTCGTGTCTCCGGGCACGCCGTCAGAAGACGGCCAAGCTGGTGCATTATATTGCGAATGAACGAGTTAAGTAAAGATACAGCCACATTTCTTGAGGTTGGCGAAGACGGCGCCGGGCAGCGCATCGACAACTTTTTGCTGAAGCGCCTCAAGGGCGTGCCGAAAAGCCACGTTTATCGCATCCTGAGAAGCGGCGAAGTGCGCGTGAACAAGGGTCGGGCGACGGCCGACCGGCGCTTGGGACTGGGCGATCGGGTGCGCGTGCCGCCAGTCCGAGTGGCTGAAAAGACCGACGATACTCCCGCGCCGCCACGGGAATTCGCCGTGGTTTTCGAGGACGCGGCGCTGATTGTCATCGACAAGCCGGCCGGGGTGGCGGTACACGGCGGCAGCGGGGTCAGTTTCGGGGTGATCGAGCAGTTGCGGCAGGCGCGGCCCACTGCGCACTTCCTTGAACTCGCGCATCGCCTCGACCGGGAAACCTCGGGTTTGCTGATCATCGGCAAGAAGCGCTCGGCGCTGACCAGGCTGCATGACCAGTTTCGCGACGGGGTGATTGACAAACGCTATCTGGCGCTGGTCAAGGGGCGCTGGCGCGACCCGTTGCGCCATGTGAAGCTGCCCCTGCTCAAATATCTGACACCGGAAGGCGAGCGGCGCGTGCGGGTCTCCCCCGAGGGCAAGGCGTCCCATTCGATCATGCGTCTGAAGGGTCGTTGGGCAACGCCCTGGGGCGAGTTCAGCTTGCTCGAGGTGGAACTGGCCACCGGTCGCACCCACCAAATTCGCGTGCATCTCGCGCACCTGGGTTTCCCCATCGTCGGCGACGACAAATATGGCGACTTTGCCCTGAATCGCGACTTGCAAAAGGCCGGTTTGAAACGCATGTTCCTGCACGCCGCGTCGATGCGCCTGCCACATCCGCTTGGCGAGGAGAGCTTGGATTTAGTTGCTGCTCTGCCTGCGGAACTGGAGAAGTTTTTGAATAAGCTTGAGAAATCAGATGAAACGCTATGAACTGATTGTGTTCGACTGGGATGGCACGCTGATGGATTCGGCGGGCGCGATCGCGCAAAGCGTGCAGGCGGCGGCCTGCGACCTCGGACTGGAACCGCCCTCCGATGAGCGCGCCCGTCATATCATCGGCCTGGGGCTGGGGGACGCGCTGCGTTACGCACTGCCTGATCTGGAGCAGGCGCGTTATGAGGATCTGACCGCGCGTTATCGCCATCACTATCTGTCGCGTGACCATGAGTTGCTGTTGTTTTCCGGTGTCGATGCGCTGATGCAGGAACTGGCCCGGAGCGGCCGCTGGCTGGGCGTGGCGACCGGCAAATCGCGTCTGGGGCTGGATCGGGCGCTGCGGCATAGCGGACTCGGGGGCCACTTTCATGCCACGCGCTGCGCCGACGAGTGCCATTCCAAGCCGCATCCGCAGATGCTTGACGAGTTGATGGCCGAATTCGCCGTATCGCCAGCGACGACTTTGATGATCGGCGATACCACGCATGATCTGCTGATGGCGCAAAACGCCGGGGTCGATGCCGTGGCCGTGAGCTATGGCGCGCACCCGCGTGCAATGCTGGAAGCGGCCGCGCCGTTATACTGCGCGGCCTCCGTGGAGGATCTGACGGCGTGGCTGGCGGAAAATTCTTGATTGAACTGGAAGGCGATAGACGTGGCAGACGACTCAAACTGGGAGCGCAAGACTCTTGAAAAGGTGGCGCTGGCGGCCGTTGGCGAGCAGCGGCGCGCCCGCCGCTGGGGCATCTTTTTCAAATTGCTGGGTTTTGCTTATGTGACGATTTTGCTGGCCGTGTGGGTGGACTGGGGGGTGGTCAGTCCCGATGCCAAGGGCGCCAAACACACCGCGCTGGTTGAAATGCAGGGGGTCATTCAGGTGAAGGGCGATGTCAATGCAGACGATGTCCTTGGCGCGCTGCAGGCCGCCTTCAACGACAAACGCACGGCGGGCGTGGTGCTGCGCATCAACAGCCCCGGCGGCAGTCCGACCCAGGCTGGCATCATCGCTGATGAGATGCGCCGGCTGCGCGCCAAACATGCCGACAAGCCGCTGTATGTGGTGGTGGAGGATGTTTGCGCTTCGGGCGGTTATTACGTCGCCTCGGCCGCCGATAAGATTTTCGTCAACAAGGCCAGTCTCGTCGGGTCGATCGGCGTGCTGATGGATGGCTTCGGTTTTACCGGCAGTCTGGATAAGCTGGGTGTCGAGCGGCGCCTGCTGACCGCCGGCCAGAACAAGGGCTTCCTCGATCCGTTTTCCCCCCAGAACGAGCGCCACAAGGCGCACGCGCAGGGCATGCTCGACGAGATTCACCAGCAATTCGTCGATGTGGTGCGCACGGGGCGCGGCCAGCGGCTGAAGGAAACCCCCGAGATGTTTTCCGGCCTGATGTGGACCGGCGCGAAGAGCATCGAGTTGGGTTTGGCGGATGATTTCGGCACGGTCGACTCGGTGGCGCGCGACGTGATCAAGGCCGAGGAAATCCGCGACTACACGATGAAACCCAATCTGGCCGAAAAATTTGCGCGGCGCTTTGGCGCCGAGGTGGCCGCCGGACTAGGTGGTGCCTTCGCCCGGTTTAGTCTGCACTGAGGTCTGCACCGAGCAGCAAAAACACGGTGGGCCGCCGGTCCAGGTCGGGGCGGGGCGCCTGACGCCAAGCTCCGATGCGGCGGGTGGTCACTATTTCGCTGGGCAGTGTCAGGTCGCTCGCCAGGCACAGCAGGGTTGCGGGATGGCAGGCTGCCAGCAGCGCATCGAGCAGCGCCGTGTTGCGATAGGGCGTCTCGATGAAGAGTTGCGTTTGCCGCTTGTGCCGGGATTCCTTTTCCAGTTCGACAATGCGTTTGCCGCGCTCTGGCTCGCGCGCTGGCAAATAACCGTGGAAGGCGAAGCGCTGGCCGTCGAGCCCCGAGGCCATCAGCGCCAGTAGCAGCGCGGAGGGACCGACCAGTGGCTTGACGCCGAGGCCGAGTTCATGGGCGCGCCGGACGATCAGGGCGCCCGGGTCAGCGACTCCGGGACAGCCGGCTTCCGACATCAACCCGACATCGTGGCCTGCTTGAAGCGGAATCAGCAGGCGGTCGATATCCGCTGGAGCCAGTGGTTCGGGTAACTGTTCGATGAGGATTTCGCGCAGTGGCGTCGGGTGATTCAGCCATTTCAGTGCGGCGCGTGCCGTTTTGGCATTTTCGACAATGAAGTGCTGGAGCCGACAGGCGATTTCCCGGGTGCTCGCAGGCAATACCGTCGGCCAGGCGGTGTCGCCGAGTTGCGTCGGTAGCAGGTAGAGGCAACTCACGGAAGGTGAAGTCCTTCGGCGCGCAGCATTTCCGCGAGCGCGATGAGTGGCAGGCCGACCAGCGCGGTCGGGTCATCGCTTTTCATCCATTCCAGCAGGCTGACGCCCAGGCCTTCGGAACGTGCGCTGCCCGCGCAATTCAGGGCGTCTTCCTTGTCGAGATAGCGTTCGATCTCGGCGTCGGCCAGTTCGCGAAAGCGCACTTCAGTGGCGACGCCGCGGACATGGGTGCGACCATTTTGGCCGTTGAGCAGGCACAGGCCGGTGTGAAATACGACGATATGTCCGGAAAGGCTGCGCAACTGGGCGCGGGCCTTGTCGCGCGAGCCTGGCTTGCTGAAGCGTTGCGTGCCGCAGTAGGCAACTTGGTCGGAGCCGATGATCAAGGCGTCGGGAAAGCGCTCCAGCACCGCATGGGCCTTGGCAACGGCCAACCGTTCCGCGGTGACGGCGGGAATTTCGTCAGGCAAGGGGGTTTCGTTGGTTGCCGGGGCGCAGACTTCGAAGGGAATCTGCAAACGAAGGAGCAGTTCGCGGCGATAGGGTGAGGTCGAGGCCAGAATGAGTTGCGGCATGGGCAGGGTAAAATTGGATTGGCGGATGTTTTTGCAGGCTTTTATTGGAGAGAGCCTTTGACTGGCGAGGGCGGCGCATGATAACATTCGTCGTTTATGTCTAGCCGGGAAGAACAGGATTTGGCCGGGACAGTCATCGACAGCCTTAAATTCGCGGCGGACGGCGGCTGTATCACCGGAAAACTCGCCCTGACGAGTCTGTCTCGCCTGGCCGATGTGCTGGTGCGCCCCACTGGTTCGCTGCAGTGCGAATTGACGGGAGTTCCTGAAATGGGGGGTGCTGGCGGGCCGGGTTTGCATTTACGGGTTAGCGGGCGAGTTGGTTTGCAATGCCAGCATTGTCTTGCCGAGGTGGGTTTTGAGTGCGCCATCGACAGTCGGTTGTTGTTGATACCATCAGGTGCACCCGAGGAAAGTTGGCCCGCGGATGAGTTGGAGTCTGACGAATACGATGCCATGCCAGCCAGCCGGGAACTGTCGGTGCTGGAACTGGTAGAAGAAGAGGTTTTGCTGGCGTTGCCGATCGTGCCGCGCCATGCGGATTGTCTGCTTCCGGCGGCCGCGCTTGTCGGGGCTGGAGCGGAGATTGAAGAAAGCGTGCCATCGCCGTTTGCGGTGTTGGCGGGATTGAAGAAACATTGAATCGATTTGAAGTAAGGAGTCATCATGGCAGTCCAGCAGAACAAGAAATCCCCCTCCAAGCGTGGCATGCATCGTGCGCACGACTTTCTCTCCGCGCCGCCCCTGGCCATCGAGCCGACCACCGGCGAGGTGCATATGCGTCACCATATCTCTCCCTCCGGTGTTTATCGGGGCAAGAAGGTCGTCAAGACCAAGGGTGAGTAAATCCCCATCGCCAGAATCCGGCCGGGCGTGCAAACGTCCGGCCGTTTTCATGCCGCATACCGTGCACTTGAATGACCATCACACTCGCAGTTGACTGCATGGGTGGCGATCACGGTCCGTCCGTGATCGTCCCGGCAGTGCTTGAATTCCTGCACCAGGATCGGGATTGTTCAGCAATCCTGGTGGGCCGCGAGGAAGCGATCAGCCCCTTTCTGACGCAAGTTGAAACCGCGCTGAAAGGTCGCTGGTCCGTGCACCACGCCAGCGAAGTGGTTGACATGGACGAGCC
>JAUXNZ010000325.1 GCA_030682595.1 Rhodocyclaceae bacterium
CCAGTTCGTTCTGCGTGGCGCAGGGCAGCGCGACATCGACCGGCACGCTCCAGGGATTCTTGCCGGCGACAAAGGTCAGGCCGAAACGCTTGGCATATTCCTCGATGCGCCCGTACTGATTGTTCTTGAGATCCATCAGCGCGGCGAGCTTTTCGGTGGTGAAGCCCGCCTCGTCGATCACCGTGCCGGTGGAATCGGAGGCCGTCACCACCTTGGCGCCGAGCTCCAGCGACTTTTCGATTGCATACTGCGCGACGTTGCCGGAACCCGAAACCGAAACGCGCATGCCGTCGAGCGTCTTCTTCTGGTGCGCCAGCATCTCCTTGACGAAATAGACCAGGCCATAGCCGGTGGCTTCGGGGCGGATCAGGCTGCCGCCGAAGGACAGGCCGCGGCCGGTGAACACGCAGGCGGCATTGTTCGAAAGCTTTTTCATCATGCCGGCCATGAAGCCGACTTCACGACCGCCCACGCCGATGTCGCCGGCCGGCACGTCGGTGTCGGGACCGAGATGGCGATACAGTTCAACGATCAGCGCCTGGCAGAAACGCATTATCTCGTTGCGGCTCTTGCCCTTGGGATCGAAATCGGAACCGCCCTTGCCACCGCCCATCGGCAGGGTCGTCAGCGCGTTCTTGAAGGTCTGCTCGTAGGCGAGGAACTTGAGGATCGACAGATTGACCGAGGGGTGAAAACGCATCCCGCCCTTGAAGGGGCCGATGGCGGAGTTGTGCTGGACGCGGAAGGCGCGATTGGTCTGCGGCTGACCCTTGTCGTCCACCCAGGAAACGCGGAACTGGATGACCCGCTCGGATTCGACGAGACGCTCGAGAATCGCGTCTTCGGCGTAACGCGGATTGGCGGCGATGAAGCCCCACACGCTGCCCATGACCTCATGCACCGCCTGAAGAAACTCCGGCTGATGCGGATCGCGGGCTTTGACGTAGTTGAGAAAATCATCCAGTTTTTGGTATTTCATGGCACTCCCCTTTGATTGCTGAAATGTTCAAATTGTTGGTATCGGCGCCGCGCTTCTTGGCGTGGCGGGTCGGGAAGTTTATTCCGGCCCGCGCAGCGGCGCAATATTCTCGTTGGTGCCGTCGCGCCAGCGCCGACTTCAACATTTTTTTAGCCAAAAAGCATTCTTGATTCAAATCATTTATACTCAGCAAAAATTTATTATCATTACATTTGTCATGGTTATACCCCCCCCCCGCTCCTCAATGCTGCCCGAGTGCGATAGCTGTCACATCGCCGCCGCGCTGCGTGTGCATGCCAGCATCGTCGAGCACAGCGGCGAGGCGGTTCTCGTCACCGACGCCGCCAACCGCATCGTCGCCGCCAACCCGGAGCTGACCCGCCTCACCGGCTACGCAGCGGAAGAATTGCTCGGCCACGATCCGCGCATATTCACCAGCGGCGAAACGCCGCCCGAGACTTTCCGCGAGATGTGGGACGCCCTGAACCAGCAGGGCCGCTGGGAGGGCGAATTGCGCGACCGGCGCAAGGACGGCACCACCTTCCCGAAATGGGTCAGGATCACGGCGCTGCGGGATAGCGGCATCACTAGCGGTTACATTGCCAGCTTCACCGATATCGGCAAACGAAAATTTGACGAGGCGCGGCTGCGCCACCTGGCTTTCAATGACAGCCTGACCGGGCTGCTCAATCGCCACGGCCTGAAAATCCAGCTGGATCGGGCGATCACCGCGGAGGGCGCACCGCTGGCCGTGCTGCTGTTGGGACTGGAACATCTCAAGGACATCAACAAGACGCTGGGGCATGCCGTCGGTGATCAGCTGCTGGTTGCCGTGGCGGAGCGCCTGAGCGCCTGCGTGCCCGACACCAGCATTTTCGCCACCCTGGGCGGCGGCGAGTTCGTCATCGTGCTGACGGGCCCGCAAGACAGCGCCGCGGCCCGCACGCTGGCCGACGGGATGCTCGGCGTGCTGGGCGATTTCCACATGATCGACGGACGCAAGGTGCATACGGACGCATGCATCGGCGCCGCCCTGTTTCCCGCCGACGGCGCGGATGCCGCAACCCTTCTCCAGCACGCCGCCACCGCAATGTACGCCGCCAGGGAAAAAGGCCGCGCCAACGTACAGTTCTTCGACACCGCGATGGAAATGCGCGCACTGGCGCGGCTCGAACTTGAAGCCGACCTGCGCGGCGCGCTCGAAGCCGGCCAGCTCAGTCTGCACTACCAGCCGCAGGTGACGGCGGCGGATGGACGCATTTGCGGCTTCGAAGCCTTGTTGCGCTGGCGCCATCCGCTGCGCGGCATGGTGTCACCGGCCGAGTTCATCCCCGTCGCCGAGGAATCCGGCCTGATCGAACCCATCGGCGCCTGGGTGCTTGACACCGCCTGTCGCCAGCTCGCCGCCTGGCGGGTGGACGGCGTCAAGGGGCTACGCATGGCCGTCAACCTTTCCGCGCGCCAGTTGCACGCCGCTGACCTGGTCCGGCAGGTGCAAGACCTGCTCGACCGGCATGGCATCTTGCCCGGAGAACTGGAGATCGAAGTCACCGAGTCGGTGGCGATGCGTGACCCGGAACAGGGCATCGAACGCTTGCGCGTTCTGCGCGCGCTGGGGATCACGCTCGCCATCGACGATTTCGGCACCGGCTATTGCTCGCTCGCCTATCTGAAGTTGCTGCCGATCCACGTGCTCAAGATCGACCGCGCCTTTGTGCGCGATGTCGAAACCGACCCCAACGACGCCGCCATCTGCGCCGCAACCGTCGCACTGGCGCATACGCTGGGCCTCAAGGTCGTCGCCGAAGGCATCGAGACGGCGGCACAGCGGCATGTCCTCACCGGACAGGGCTGCGATTATCTGCAAGGCTATCTGCTCGGTCGACCGGCGCCGGCCGAGGCCTGGCC
>JAUXNZ010000326.1 GCA_030682595.1 Rhodocyclaceae bacterium
CGCCAGGCCGCGGATCATCAGCACGGCGACATAACACAGTGCCGGCGCGGTGGCAGAGGGCGGCACCGCACTCGCCAGCGGCGAAAACACCAGAGCGGCAAGAAACAGCAGTGCGACGACCACGGCGGTAAGGCCGGTGCGGCCGCCGACGGCGGTGCCGGCCGCGGACTCGATGTAGGCGGTGGCCGATGAAGTGCCGAGACCGGCCCCGGCGACGATCGCCGTCGAATCGGCGAGCAGGGCTCTTTTCAGGCGCGGCAGGCGGCCATCCTTGTCGAGCAGACCGGCGCGGTGGGCGACGCCGATCAAGGTGCCAGAGGCATCGAACAGTTCGACCAGAAAGAAGGTCATGATCACCGACAAAAGGCCCATGTTCAGTGCGCCGACGATGTCGAGCTGCATGAAGGTGGGCGCCAGCGACGGCGGCATGGCGACGATGCCGGTGAATGGGGACAGGCCCATGGCCACCGAAACCCCTGTGACGGCGAGGATGCCGATGATGATCGCACCCGGCACCTTGCGCTGTTCCAGCGCGACGATCAGGATGAAGCCCGCCACCGCCAGCAGCACGCCCGGCTGGTGCAGGTCGCCCAGCGTCACCAGCGTGGCCTGATGGCCGGTGATCAGGCCGGCGTTCTTCAAGCCGATGATCGCCAGGAAGAGGCCGATGCCGGCGGAAATGGCGAATTTCAGCGAGCGCGGAATCGCATTGACGATCCACTCGCGGAGCCGGAACAGGCTGACCAGGATGAACAGCACACCCGAGATGAACACGGCGCCGAGCGCCTGCTGCCAGGTGAAGCCCATACCGCCGACGACGGCGAAGGCGAAGTAGGCGTTGAGACCCATGCCCGGCGCAATCGCGATCGGATAATTGGCGTAAAGCCCCATGATCAGGGAGCCGATGGCGGCGGCGAGGCAGGTGGCGACGAACACGGCGTCCCTGGGCATGCCGGCGGCGGCGAGGATGTCCGGGTTGACGAAGATGATGTAGGCCATCGTCAGGAAGGTGGTCGCGCCCGCGAGAACCTCGGTGCGCACCGAGGTGCCATGCGCGGAAAGCTGGAAATAGCGCTCCAACATGATTTTCGCCCCCAGGGAAAGGCGCGGATTCTAGAGGAAAAGCCGATTTCGGGGCGTCATTCCCGTGCTGCGGGAAGTGGTCGCCGTTCCTGCGTTGGCGGTGTTCCGGCTGACGCCGTCACGCCAATCCCGAAAAAGGGATTTCCTTCGGTCACGCCGACTTTTCCTGCGTGATCCGCACCATGATCCACTGTTTGGTCGCTGCCGCGTCCATGTCGAAGCGGCAGAACTGCATCCTGCTGAACCAGCGTGCGCACGCTGGTGGATGCCAACTTCCCGCCGTAGATGGAGCGTTTTAGCCTGTTCGTACGCCAGCGCACAGATGCCAAGCTTGAATGGCACGAGAATCAAACCCCAGTCGAGGCAAAGGCCACCCGACCGCATTCCCTCTCCAACACCATACCTGGAGGCATGATGACTACCCTGTTAACTGCAAGCCATGGAGCTGTCGCAGCCCGTAACGACATACTCGTGAAGGATCTGAAACGCGTCGTCGGCGATGCCGATGACCTACTGCATGAACTGGCCAACGCCGGTACCGAAGAATTCGCCACGGCGCGTACGCGGATCGAGGCCAGCCTCGGTGAAGTCGAGGCCAGTCTCCGCGCAGCACGCCGCGCTTTCGCGCGCCAGGCACGCATTGCGGCTGATGCCACCAATGAGTACATCAGGGAAAATCCCTGGAAACTCGTCGGCATTGCGACGGCGGCTGGACTCCTCGCCGCCCTGCTTCTCAGTCGCCGCTGATCGGGCATTGGCCGAGCATGTTCTGCTCACTACTTTTGCGCTAAAGCATGCTGAAGGTAGTCCATGTCACGACCCACTGGGTCTGGCGCCTGAAGATTGTTCTGCGCCAGTCGCTGTCCGCCTGGTTCGATCAGCGCGCATCCAGCAAGGGCGCGGCACTGGCGTTCTACACCCTGTTTTCCATGACGCCCATCCTCGTGCTGGCCATCGCGCTGGCCGGCTACTTTTTCGGTGCCGAGGCAGCGCAGGGCGAGATCGTCGCCCAACTGCAAGGGCTGGTCGGGCCGAATGGCGCAATGGCGATTCAGGCCATGCTTGCGGCGGCGCGCGATACCACCTCCGGACTGGTAGCGACACTCGTGGCGACTGCCCTGCTGCTGCTGGGAGCGACCAGTGTCTTTGCCGAACTCAAGGGCAGTCTGGATGAAATGTGGGGAATCGGCAAGCCTAGTCAGTCAGGCTTCGGCAAACTGCTGCGCACGCGGATGCTGTCCTTCGGCATGGTGCTGGTGCTGGCATTCCTGCTGCTCGTTTCCCTTGTCGTCAGCGCCGCGCTGGCCATGCTCGAACGCTATGCGGACGGCGTGCTTGGCGGTTCGGCCGGCATGCTCGCCACGCTTTCCTCCGCCATATCGTTCGGCGTCATCGCTTGCATGTTTGCCGTGATCTACAAGACCCTGCCGGCGGTGCCGCTCTCCTGGCGCGATGTCTGGATTGGCGCCGCCTTCACGGCTGGACTGTTCAGCTTGGGGAAATATGCAATCGGCTACTATCTGGGCAACAGTGGCGTAGCCTCCAGCTTCGGTGCCGCCGGTTCAATCATCGCCTTGCTGCTCTGGGTGTACTACTCGGCCCAGATATTCTTTCTGGGGGCGGAGTTCACCCGGCATTACGCTCTTTGGTTTGGCAGTCTGCAGCACGAAAGGCTGCAGAGAGAAGAACACGACCGCTGCGCCGCACTCCTGCGCGATCAGACCGTCAGGGAAAACTGACAAATCTCAAGCATTCACGGATCCCGGCGCTACGGTACATAAAGCTTCCCGGCGAAAAGTACATGTAGCAAAGCGCGCTGCGCGCTTTTTTAACGCTTACATGCCCCGTCAATAGTGGCGGCCCCGATGGCCTGTCATTTGCCAAACCGTTCGGCCCGCTGGGCGCGGATTTCGGCTGGCCATTGGCTCTCGACATAGAGCAAGACGCGCTGAATCTGCCGGTCTGACAACATGCCGCCGAACGCCGGCATGTCGGAAACATAGCCTGGCGGAGCATGGGGCGGCACCATGCCCAGCTTGGTGATTGCCACCAGTTGCTCCATCGGATGATGCCAGGTATGGCCGCTCGCGTCGTGCGGCGGTGCTGG
>JAUXNZ010000330.1 GCA_030682595.1 Rhodocyclaceae bacterium
ATTCGGCCATGGTTAACATCCAGTCGGGCCGTTCCGAACTGGTGTTGGCGGGTGGCGTCGATGCGCTGTCGCGCGCGCCGCTGCTGTATTCCGATGCCATGGTGCGCTGGTTCGCCGCAATGATGCAGATGCGTACGCTAGGGCAGAAGCTTGGCCATTTTCTGAAACTCAAGCCCGCCGCGCTGTTCTCTCCCGTGATCGGTCTGATGAAGGGCCTGACCGACCCGATGGTCGGCCTGCTGATGGGGCAGACGGCGGAAAACCTGGCCTGGCGCTTCGGCATTAACCGGCAGCAGATGGATGAATTTTCGGTGCGCAGCCATCAGCGGGCGCTTTCCGGCCGGGCGGCCGGACATTTCGACGAGATCGTGCCCGTCGTGGATGCCAACGGCACGGTGTATGCCGTGGATGACGGCGTGCGCGACGACGCCAGCCTGGCCGGCATGGCCAAGCCGAAGCCGTTCTTCGACAAGAAATACGGCAACATCACGGCCGCCAACAGTTCGCAAATCACCGATGGCGCCGCCTGGGTACTGCTCGCCAGCGAGGCAGCCGTCGCCCGCTGGAACCTCAAGCCGCTTGGCCGCATCGTTGACAGCCAGTGGGCCGGCCTCGATCCGGCGCTGATGGGCCTCGGCCCGGTGCATGCGTCGACGCCGCTGCTGCGGCGGAACGATCTGACGCTGGCCGACATCGATTACTGGGAGTTGAACGAAGCCTTTGCCGCGCAGGTGCTGGCCTGTCAGGCCGCGTGGCAGGACGATGCCTATTGCCGCGAGCAGCTCGACTTGCCGGGCGCGCTGGGCGTGCTTGACGACAGCCGCCTCAATGTCGACGGCGGAGCGGTGTCGATCGGCCATCCGGTCGGTGCTTCGGGAGCGCGCATCGTCTTGCACCTGCTGCATGTGCTGCGTCGCGAGAAAGCCAAACGAGGGGTCGCCACCATCTGTATCGGCGGCGGTCTGGGCGGCGCAATGCTGGTGGAGGCCTGTTGAGATGAAACACTGGCAAATCGAACGCGATGCAAACGCGCTGGTCTGGGCCACCCTCGACCGGGCCGGGGAGTCCACCAATGCCCTGTCGGCCGAAGTGCTGGCTGAGTTCAAGGAACTCCTCGACCAACTGGACCAAACACCACCCAAAGGCCTGATCATCCGTTCGGGCAAGGCGGCGGGTTTCATTGCCGGGGCCGACATCCAGGAATTCACCCAACTGGACAGCGCCGCAAAAGGCCGGGCGCTGATCGCGCGCGGCTGGGACCTGTTCAATCGGCTGGCCGCCGTGCCTTATCCGACGCTGGCGCTGGTGCGCGGCCACTGCCTGGGCGGCGGGCTGGAACTGGCACTGGCCTGCCGCTACCTGCTGGCGGTCGACGAACCGGGTACGAAATTCGGACTGCCGGAAGTGATGCTTGGCATCTTTCCGGGCTGGGGCGGCATGTTGCGCCTGCCGCAGCGCATCGGGCCGGCGGCAGCGCTGGACCTGATGCTGACCGGCAAGACACTCGATGCCAAGCGCGCGAAACGCATGGGTCTCGCCGACGAAGCGGTGCCGCCGCGCGTCATGACGGCTGCCGCGCGCCAGTTGGTGTTGTCCGGTCAGCCCCGCCGCAAGCTGCCCCTGTTGCAGCGGCTCTTGAATGGCCCGCTGAAATTCGTCGTCGCCAACGGGGCGAGGAAACAGGTCGCCAAAAAGGCCCGGCCGGAACACTACCCGGCGCCCTACTCGATCATCGACCTGTGGGCGAAGCATCAGGGCAATGCCCTTGCAGCGCCCGAAATTCTTGACCGCATCATCGGTTCACCGACGGCGCGCAACCTGGTGCGCGTCTTCTTCCTGCAGGAGCGGCTGAAGAGTTTCGGCAAGGAATCCGACTTCAAGGCAAAGCGCGCCAATGAGAAGGAGCACGCGGGATGGCGCGCCAATGAGAAGGAGCACGCGGGACGGCGCGTGCATGTGATCGGCGCCGGCACGATGGGTGGCGACATCGCCGCCTGGTGCGTATTGCGCGGCATGACCGTGAGCCTGCAGGATCAGGATTTGGAGCGTATCGCTCCGGCCCTTAAACGTGCCCATGCGCTGTTCACCCGGCGTCTGCGCGAACCCCTGCGGGTGCGCGAGGCCTTTGACCGGCTGATTCCGGATGAACAGGGCAATGGCGTGGCGCATGCCGATGTCGTCATCGAGGCCATCTTCGAAAATGTCGAAGCCAAGCACGCGTTGTTCCGAGCGCTGGAGCCGCGCATGAAACCGGACGCGGTGCTGGCGACCAATACCTCAAGCCTGCGGCTGGAGGATTTGCGCAGCGTGTTGCAACGGCCCGAGCGGCTGGTCGGCATCCACTTCTTCAACCCCGTGGCGCTGATGCCCCTGGTCGAGGTCGTCGCGGCCGAGGGCGCCGATCCGGCGATGGTGCAGGCGGCCTGCGCCTTTGTGCGGCAGATCGACAAGCTGCCGCTGCCGGTGAAGAGCACGCCGGGCTTTCTGGTCAATGCGGTGCTGGCGCCTTACATGCTGGCCGCCATGCGCGCGGTCGATGCGGGCGTTTCACCGCAGGCCGTGGACGAAGCCATGCTCGCCTTCGGCATGCCGATGGGCCCGATCGAACTGATCGACACCGTCGGCCTCGATATCGCGCTGGCGGCCGGCCAGCAACTGGCCGG
>JAUXNZ010000332.1 GCA_030682595.1 Rhodocyclaceae bacterium
GGAATTGTGGAGATGCTGTAGTGGGCTACGTAATTCTGCGTAGCCGTCGCGCCGTCCCGCCAGCGCCGACTTTTGGCGAACGGCAACTTACGCAGGGCGGCCACGCCGCAGCCGCGGCGCCGAGCCGCCCCAAACCGGGACGACAAGCGCCGCCAGGCGCAATCCACACCAGGCTATGAACGGGAGGGTGCCCCGTAAAAGACGAGCGCGGCAAGCAACCGTCATCTCCCCCGCGCGGGGGAGACCGGGAGTGGGCGAACCCTAGCTGACGCGCAACTTGCCGACCAGTTGCTGCAACTCGGTGGCGATGTGGGAGACATCCTCGGCGGCCTGGCCGGCCTGACGCATGCTGGCGGTGTCTTCCTCGGTAAGGCCGGAGATTTCCTCCATGTTGCGCGCGACATTCTCGGTGGCGGACGTCTGCTCCCGGGTGCTGGCAGCAATGCTGCCAACCAGGCCGGTGACCTGGTTTGCCGCGGTGACGATCTGCTTCAGCGCGCTGTCGGTCTCTTCGTTGAGACGGGCGCTGATCTGCAGGTCCTGTTTGACCTCGCCCATCGACTCAACGGCGGCCTCGGTTTCGTCGCGAATCGATTTGACGACGCCGGAGATTTCGCTGGTGCTGCTGCTGGTGCGTTCCGCCAGCTTTCTGACTTCGTCGGCGACGACGGCGAAACCCCGGCCCTGCTCACCCGCCCGCGCCGCTTCGATGGCGGCATTCAGCGCCAGCAGGTTGGTCTGATCGGCAATCTCGCGGATGACGGTGGTGATCTGGCCGATTTTCTGGATCGAATTACTCAGGTTGCTGACGATCTCGACCGAATGATTGGCGGTCGCCACCACCTTGGCCATGGCGACGCGATTCCTGTCCATGTTCGAGTCACCTTCGTGGGCGAATTTTTCATTGCGCTCCACCGCCACGCCGGCTTCTCCGGCGGCGTTCGCAACTTCCGAGTTGGCGACGCTGATCTCTTCCATCGCCGCCGCGACCTGCATGACACGGCCATCGCGCGTGGCGCTCCGGGCGATCACCTGTTCGAGTTGCTGCGACAAGTTCCGCGCAGCACCCGCCGCCTTGTCGGCGGCGCCCTTGACGCCCTCGACAATGCCCTTGAGATGCGTCGTGGTGTCGTCCAGGGAGCGCCCCATGTCGCCGAATTCGTCACCGCGCCTGAAGGGCACGGCGGCGGTCAGATCACCCTCCGCAACCTTGGCAAGCGTCATTTTCAGGCCCTGGACGCCGCAATTGATGTTCTTGGCCAGCAGCAGGATGCCCGCCAGCAGGACCAGTACGCCGACGCCGCAGACGCCGAGAATGACGTAGATCAGCCGCTGCCCGGACGCGTGGCTCGCCTCGTAGGTCTGCTTGACGGACGCTTCGCTGAAGGTAACCAGTTTGTCCAGCGGCTTCAGCATTTTGGAATGGAAGACCGGCCACTCGTTGTCCAGCATTGCGCCGACGGTCGCTTTGTCCTCGGCGGGAAACGCCTTCGCCAACTTGTCGATGAACTGCGGCAACTGGAGGATTTGCTGGTCGATAATCGAAATCTGCTCGCGGGTATCGGCGTCAAAAACGCTGTCGCGGGTATTTTCCTTGTAGATCGCCCATTGTTTGGGCACTTCCAACTTGACCGAATCGACATGCGTCACACTGCTGGCGCCAGGCAAGGTGCCGGTGAGCATCGCCGCCATGCGGTAACGCATGTCTTTCAGGTGGCGATCGATGTCCTTCAATGCCGCGGCGGGCACCACTTGCTTCTCGTAAACCGCGGCCAGCGCTTCAGTCCCCTGTTTGGTGCCGTACAACCCGACCACGGCAAGAATCAGGGAAATCAGGCCGGCCAGAATGCCGCCCATAAAAATCTTGGCCTTGATGCTGTTCATGGACAACCCCATGCAAAAGTTGATGACAAAAACAAACCGCCCGGCAAGACACCGGGCGGATCAAAACGGACAACCCTTATTCGGTCGGCAAGCCCAGCTTTTTCCACTCGTCGATGCCGTTACGCAGCCAGTAGACTTTCTTGTGCCCGGCCTTGACCGCAAGCACGCTGGCCTTGTAATGCCGCCAACCCGCCGGCGCGTTGCCCTGGATGATGATCGGCTGGGCCTTGTCGGCGGGGAGCTTGGAGACATCCCAGAGATCCTTGCTGCCGTCAAAGTTCGGCACATTCTCACTCTTGTTGGTGTATGGCACGCTGATGGCGCCCTTGATGTGCAGCTCGGCATAGTCGCCGGGGACGCGTACGTCGTACATCTTGACGCCCTTGTCCATGAGCGCCTTGGCCTGTTTTGAGTCGATGATCTCGACGCCGGGCACCACGTCGGGGGTCAGGGTGGCCTGAGCAAGCGCCGGCCCGGCGGCGACAAAAGCGAGGGACGCAGCAGCGGCAAGCAACAACTCACGGGTAAAAGCAAAAGTTCTCATGAACATCTCCTTTGGTAGGTACCGGTTGACATCGAACAAACCTCTTGAATGACACTATACACAATCCGAATAGCACTGCAAGCGTGACGCTGACAGGAGACTGTCTCCCGCGGACGCCATTGGCAAACTACGCCACTGATGCCGCCCTGTGAAGTGTGGAAATGCATTAGCTCCCTAAGTAAAACTGCGTAACCCGAAGAGCGTCAGCTCCCGAATAACGGCAAAGCGTCAGTTTGCCCGGGCTGTGCCCGCACTTCTTGACATGAAATGCACAATTTGACGCCGGGCAATCCCCCGAGCGCGGCGAACAGATTTTGCCCCCCCGCCTCGTGGCGGTGGCTGGGGGTGGGGGCATGGAAGGGGCTGAACCCTGTATCCTGCGCGGATGATTGCGCGATTCGCCTTCCTGTATGGCTTGCTGCTGTGGCTGGTAGCTGCGAACGTGCTGGCCGGGACGACCATCCGCGTCGGGGTGCTGGCCTACCGTGGCACCGGCGAGGAATTGTCCAACTGGGAAAATCTGCCGGCACAGCTCGCCGCAGCCATTCCTGGTCACACCTTCGAGGTACGCTCATTGGCCGGCCCGGCCCTGCGCGAGGCCGTTCAGGCCGGCGAGCTGGCATTCGTGATCACCAACAGCAGCCAGTATGTGGCGCTGGCCGCCGAATTCGGCATTCAGCGCATCGCCACGGTGATGCTGCCCGAGGCGCTGTCATCGAAAGAATCGCTGGGCTCGGTGGTGCTGACCCTGGCCGGCCGTGACGACCTGAGGCAACTGACCGATCTGCGCGGCAAGCGCATCGCCACCATGGCCCCCGATGCCTTCGGCGGCTACCTGGTGGCGGCGCGCGAACTGTTGCGCGCCGGCGTCGATCTGGAAGCCGGCGACGCCCGGCTGCTGTTCGTCGGTTTTCCCATGCGGCAGGCCATCGAAGCGGTGAGCAGCGGCAAAGCCGACGCCGCCATCATCCGCACCTGCCTGCTCGAGCAGTCGGCGGCCAGGGGCATGCTGCGCGCCGCCGATTACAAAGTGATCGCGCCGCGGCAACACGCCGGCTTCCCCTGTGAGGCATCCACGCCGCTCTACCCGGACTGGCCGATCGCCGCCGCCCGCGGCGTCGATCGCCAACTGGCCAAGGACGTGGCTATGGCGCTGCTGTCGCTGCCGCCCTCGTCCACGGGCCTGACGTGGGACGTGCCCGCCGACTACCAGCCGGTGAGCGAGCTCTACCGCGAAATGATGCTTGGCCCCTACGCCGACCTGCGCACCTCCACGTTCCAGGGCGTGCTCAAGAACCACCGCCTCTTTCTGCTGGCGATTTTCCTGCTCCTCGTCGGCGGAATCATTCACGCTGTGCGCGTCGAATATCTGGTACGGCGCCGCACCGCCGAGCTGCGGGCCGCCCAGGCCCAGGCGCGCGACCTGCAACGCAAGACCGAACACATGGCGCGCCTGTCGATCCTCGGCGAAATGTCGGGCACCCTGGCACATGAACTCAACCAGCCGCTGACCACCATCGCCGCCTATGCCCAGGGCATGGAGCGGCGCTGCGCCGGCGGTCAGCCCGACCCAGCCCTGATCAGCGAAACCCTGCGCGAGATTTTCGCCCAGACCGAGCGCGCCGCCGGCGTCATTCGGCGCGTCCGCAACTTCGCGGGGAAGCGCACGGCCGCGCGCGAAATCCGACCCATCGCCGCCACGGTGCGCGAGGCCATCAACCTCCTGACCACCCTGATGCCCGATCTGCCACCCGTCGCCATGGACGACCAGCTCCCGGACGGGACGACCGTCCTGGCCGACCACCTGCAATTGCAACAGGTGCTGCTCAATTTGATGAAAAATGCCGCCGAGTCGATGCGCGAACTACCGCGCTTCAGGCGCACGATCACCGTCACCATGTATCGGGTCGACGGCAATCTGACCATCGCGGTAGCCGACCGCGGCCCAACCGTGCCGGCGGAAACACTGGCCCAACTGTTCGAGCCTTTCTTCACCACCAAATTCGACGGCCTCGGCCTCGGTCTGGCGATCTGCAAGAGTATTATCGAGGCCCACGGCGGACGGCTCCAGGTCAAACCACGCGATCCTCCGCCCGGCCTCGTCTTCCATTTCAACCTGCCCGACAATCGCAATGCCCGGTAATGCCCCGCCACCCGCCACCCCGCTGGTGCATGTCATCGATGACGACGCCGCGCTGCTGCGCGCCCTGACCTTTCTGCTCGAATCGGCCAGTTGGCGTGTCGCGCCGTACAACTCGGCGGAGGCGTTTCTCGCTGCCTGGAGCGACCCGGCGCCGCCCGGCTGCCTGCTCCTCGACATCCGCATGCCGAAGATGAGCGGACTGGAACTGCAGCGGGTGCTGAACGACCGCGAGATTGCATTGCCGATCATCTTCATGACCGGCCACGGCGATGTATCGATGGCCGTCGAAGCGATGAAACTCGGCGCCCGGGACTTCATCGAAAAGCCCTTCCGGGACCAGACGCTGCTCGATGCCATCGCCATGGCGGTGCGCTGCAGTGTTGCGCACCACGAGGAGGACAGCGTGCAACGCGCGCTGTGCGAGCGGTTGCAGCGACTGTCGCCACGCGAACGGCAAGTCGCCCGGCTGCTCGCCGAGGGGCTGCCGAACAAGACGATCGGCCAGCGACTCGAAATCAGCGAACGGACCGTACAGGTGCATCGCCTGCACCTGATGGAAAAACTCGACATCCACTCGGCCGCCGAACTGTCGCAGATGATGCTGCGCGCCAATCCCGCCAATACCCCTTAAGCGCCGTCCCGCCAGCGCCGACTATTAAACATGGGCTACCGACTCTCGAAAATTTACACCCGCACCGGCGACGCCGGCAGCACCGGCCTGGGCGATGGCTCGCGCGTCGGCAAGGATGCGCCGCGCGTTGCCGCGCTCGGCGATGTCGATGAGCTGAACGCGGTCATTGGTGTGCTGCTCTGTGAAGCAATGCCAGCGGAGGTGCAGCAGCTGCTCACCGGTGTGCAGCACGACCTGTTCGACCTGGGCGGCGAACTGTCGGTGCCCGGCGGCGTCTTTCTCAAGGCCACCCAGCCGGGACGGCTGGAAACGGCCATCGACCGCTTCAATGCCGAGCTGGCACCCCTGAAGGAATTCATCCTGCCCGCCGGCACGCGTGCCGCCGCGCTGGCGCACCAGGCCCGCACGGTCTGCCGGCGCGCCGAACGCGCCGTGGTCCTGCTGGCGCAAACCGAACCCGTGCCGGAAGCTTCCCGTCAATACCTGAACCGGCTGTCCGACCTGCTGTTCGTGCTGGCGCGCTGGCT
>JAUXNZ010000041.1 GCA_030682595.1 Rhodocyclaceae bacterium
TGAAAATGGCCGCCTTCACCTTGGTGGTGATGACGCTGTCGTCGACATATTCGCCGGTTCCTTCCTGCGTCGATGTAGACGCGCAGCCGACAACAAACACCAGCGTAAAAGCCAGAAATAGTGCGGAAAGATATTTGCCAAATTGTTTCATGGTTGATTCTCCTGGTGGGAAAGCTGAACTTCCTGATTTGGTTTCAGACAAAGGCGTTCGCATGGTTTTCCGGGTAGGGAACCGAGCCTGGCGACCGGCAAACCGCACTCTGTGTCGAGCCCTGTACGCCACGGTAGCTGGAATAGCCGGTGCCGTCGGTGCGCTGTCGTACATAGTTGTTCTTTAGCGCAACTTGCCAAATCTTTGGTGCCTGTGAGGGCAGCCAATATCAACAACGCAGTACCACTGATCGCTCAGTTAGGGTCCCGAGTCAATTGCACCATTCAACCCTGTTTCCGCAAGTGCCAGCGCCCGATCCAGCGCATCCATGAACTCGATGATTTTGATCGGCTTGGTGAGGTAGTGGAAGAATCCAGCCTCCAGGCCTTTCTCGATATCGCGTGGCATGGCATTGGCACTGATGGCCAGCACCGGGATGTGCGCCGTTAGCGGGTCTTCACGCAGGATTTTCAGCGCTTGAAAACCATTGATACCAGGCAGGTTGATGTCCATCAGGATCACATCCGGGTGGTGCGTGCGCGCCAGCGCGAGGCCGCGATGGCCATCGCACGCGCTCAGCATGCGGATATTTGGGTGGCCCTCAATGATTTGCTCGACCAGCATCAGGTTGGCCGGATTGTCTTCCACATAGAGCAGGGTGTGCAGCACCGCACCTCCCTCAATTTGTGGCGCACACTCTGCGGGCAGGGTATATCCAGCAGCAAATTGTGGCGTAATGTCGCGGATCAGTTCGATCCAGAATTCACTACCCACGCCAACGGTGCTTGCCACGCCGATAGTGCCGCCCATCAGTTCGACCAGTTGCTTGGTGACCACCAGGCCGATGCCCGTCCCTTCCTCGCTGCCGGTCTCTTGCCCGAGACGATTGAACGGCTGAAACAGCTGTTCCAGCTTTTCCGGAGGCAATCCCCCACCACTGTCCTTGACGCTGATGCGGATGCGGTCCGGAGTGCTCGCGGCGCACTTCACCTCGACCGTTCCGTGCTCGCGGTTGTATTTGACCGCATTGGAAAGCAGGTTGATCAGAACCTGCTTGACCCGGGTTCGATCGGCATGGGCAAACCAGGTATGGTCGAAGGGGAGAAAGTTCATCTGGATGCCGCGCAGTCGCGCCTGCGATTCGATCATGGCCCGGCATTCCTGTATGACGTCGGGCAACGACACCGGTTCTCGCGACAGCGACAGCTTGCCGGACTCGATCACCGCAAGATCAAGAATTTCGTTGATCAGTTCCAGCAGATACCAGCCTGCCTTGGTAATTTCGCGCAGCCTGACCATCTGGGCGGCCGTTGGCGGCGGCGAACCGACCTCCAGCAACTGGGCGAAGCCGAGGATGGCATTCAGCGGGGTGCGCAACTCATGGCTCATGCTGGACAGGAAATCCGATTTGGCGAGGTTGGCTTTTTCCGCCACAACCATGGCGCCCTCCAACTCGATGTTCTTGTCCTGCAGCGTCTGATAGAGCTGCGCCCGCTCCTCTTCGACCTGCTTGCGCACGGTCACATCCCGCAAAATGCCGGTGAAGTAGCGCTGGCCACCCAGCCACATTTCGCTGACCGCCATCTCCAGCGGGAATGCGCTGCCATCTTTGCGGCGGCCGACGACCTCGCGCCCGAGACCAATGGCGCGCGCCTCATCGCTGGCACTGTAATAATCGAGAGAACCATTGCACTGGCCCCGATCAAGCTCGGGGATCAGCAGGCTGAGTTTTTGACCGGTGAGTTCCGCGGCGGTGTAGCCAAACATTTTTTCGGCGGCCGGATTAACTTTCTCGACGATGCCGCCGCGGGCATGGATGGTGATGATGCCGTCCACCACGGTATTGAGAATAGTCTGGATCAGCGCGGCACTGTCGCGCAAAGCCTGCTGCACTGCATATTCGCCAGTGACATCGCGGAACACCAGCACGGCACCGATCACCTGACCGTCACGATCGCGAATCGGTGCGCAACTGTCGGCAATATCGCACTCGCTACCGTCGCGGGAAATCAGTACGGTGTGGTTGGCCAGGCCCTGTATCGTGCCCATGGCCAGGGTCTCCACTACAGGGATCGTGGCGGGTTGCCGGGTTTCCTTGTTGATAATGCTGAAAATCTCATCTACCGGGCGTCCGCTGGCATCCGCCTGCGTCCAGCCGGTGAGCTTTTCGGCCAGGGGATTCAGGAGTGTCACGCACGCTCTGGCATCGGTGGCGATCACGGCATCGCCAATGGAGTTGAGCGTAACGGCGAGCTTTTCCTCATTGTCCCGCGCGGTGACGTTGGCCTTTTGCAGCTGCGTATTGGTCTCTTCCTGAATCTCGAGCAAATGTTGGCGCTCGGCTTCAATCTGCTTGCGCGCGGTATTGTCGGTGCCAATCAGCAGGTAGCCGATGATGTCACCTTGAGCATCGCGTAGCGCCGTGACAGACACCACCGCCGGCAAGCGGCTGCCGTCCTTGCGGATGTAGGTCAGCTCGTAAATGTCCTCGATGCCGCGCGAGGCCTTGAACACCAATGCCTCGAAGCCCGGCGCAATCGGCGTACCAAGCTCGACGCTGAGCGTCGCGGCGCGCGCGATGACTTCCTGCGGGTCGGAAATATCGGCCGGCGTGATCTTGTTCAGAACGTCGGCGGCCGTGAAACCCAGCATGCGCTCGGCGCCCACGTTGAAGATCTGAATGACGCCCTTGGCATCGGTGGCGATACTCGAAAAATTGGCGCTGTTGAAGATCGCGTTCTGCAAGGCGCCCGTTTTAAGCAAGGCTTCCTGACGTTGTAATTCTGCGATGCCCTCCGTCTTGCCAGCATTGTCGGCAAGGGAGGGGGCGTTTTCTGTTTCAAGCATGGGCGATCTCTCTGAAAAGCGTGCAATGGAATCGGGAGACATGGCCCCGCGAAATGCTCACAGAGGCTTTCGTCCGCTAATAACCCGGAGCAGGATGACCACGAGGGCGATCACCAGAAGAACGTGAATGAAGCCCCCAATGGTGTAGGAGGTGACCAATCCAAGCAGCCACAAAATTAGCAGAACAACAGCAATCGTATAAAGCATGTTTTATCCCTTCGCGCACTTAACCCAGGCATGCGATTGTTGTCGTTTGTTGTCGTTCACGTGCACCACCCGGGGATCGGGTGGTGGCATTACTGAAGAACGAACACCAGCGAAGGCCACTGCCGGACGTGACGTCCGGCAGTGGCT
>JAUXNZ010000048.1 GCA_030682595.1 Rhodocyclaceae bacterium
GATAATTCCCCGCCATGCAAACCCTGACCCGGACACTCACCCTCGCCCGCCCCGACGACTGGCACCTGCACCTGCGCGACGGCGCAGCCATGCAAGCGGTGCTGCCGGATACGGCGCGGTGCTTTGGCCGCGCCATCGTCATGCCCAATCTCAAACCGCCGGTGACGACGGTGGCGCATGCCGCCGCCTACCGGGAGCGCATCCTCGCCGCACTTCCGGCCGGCACGAAGTTCGAACCGTTGATGACGCTCTATCTCACCGACAACACGCCCGCCGAAGAGATTTATCGCGCGCAGGACAGCGGTTTCATCCACGCGGTGAAATATTACCCGGCCGGCGCGACGACGAATTCGGCTTCCGGTGTCACCGACCTGGCCCGCGCCTATCCGGCCATTGCCGCGCTGGAGGCGGTCGGCATGCCGCTCCTGCTGCATGGCGAGGTCGTCGATACCGCCATCGACATCTTCGACCGCGAAGCGGTGTTCATCGAACGCCATCTGCGGCGCCTGCTCGAAACCTTCCCGGCGCTCAAGGTGGTGCTCGAACACGTCACCACGCAGGATGGCGTGGATTTTGTCGCCGCCGCCGGCCCCCATGTTGCCGGCACCCTGACGGCGCACCACCTGCTGTACAACCGCAACGCCCTGTTCGTCGGCGGCATCCGCCCGCATTACTACTGCCTGCCGGTGCTGAAGCGCGAACTCCACCGCCAGGCGCTGGTGACCGCCGCCACGTCCGGCAACCCGAAATTCTTCCTCGGCACCGATTCCGCCCCGCATGCAAAAGGCGCGAAGGAAGCCGCCTGCGGTTGCGCCGGCTGTTATACCGCGCACGCCGCCATCGAACTGTATGCCGAGGTTTTCGATGCGGCCGGCGCGCTCGACAAACTCGAAGCCTTCGCCAGCTTCCATGGCGCGGACTTCTATGGCCTGCCACGCAATCGCGACACGATCAGCTTGCGGCGCGCAGCCTGGACCGTGCCCGCCGCCCTGCCCTATCCCGACGGCGAATCATTGATTCCCCTGCGGGCAGGCGAATCGATTGCCTGGCAACTGGAGACAGCGAAATGAAAAAGCGCTTGCTTGCCCTATTGCCGATCACCCTGCTCCTCGTTGGCTGCGAGATCGAGCCGGCGGCTTATCTGATCGACGGCGGCAATCACTCATTGACCGTGGAACGCAAGAAACCTTATTTCTGGAGCAGTGGTTGGGAACTCGACCTCGTCGTCACGCGTTACCCCGACTGCCAGCGCCGCTATCCGCTGGAAAAAGCCGGCGAAAAAGTGCGGGTCGATCTCTATCGCGTCGAAACCGGGGCATTCATCCTCAACCAGGACAAGCACTGGTATGTGGCGGAAACCCGCGACTGCCGTTTCCAGAAGTTCGAGCAAGAGCCGGCCGAACCCGGCGAATACCTCGGCGCATTCCGTCCCAAGAACGACGTCCTCATCTTCATTCCGCGCGCCGAGAACAACAACAGGTAGTGACGCCTATAATCCGTAGCGGAAGTCCGCCAGGCAGCCGCTGGACAAAACATCGTCTGGAGGAAAGTCCGGGCCCCATAGAGCAGGATGCCGGCTAACGGCCGGGCACCGTGAGGTGACAGACAGTGCAACAGAAACATACCGCCGATGGCCACCCCGACTTTGCCGCCGCAAGGCGGCAAAGTCTCGCTCTTGAGTGAGCAGGGGCGGATCAGGTAAGGGTGAAATCGTGGCCTGTCGCAAGACAGGACAAATCGCGCAGGCGATTTGCGGTAAGAGCGCACGGTCGTACTGGTAACAGTTACGACGGGCAAACCTCATCCGGGGCAAGGCCAAATAGGGGAGCATTGACGTTGCTCGCGTCGCTCCCGGGTAGGCTGCTAGAGATTACCGGCGACGGTAGTCGACGAGGCCGTCAGCAATGGCGGTCCCAGAGGAATGGCTGCCCACGACAGAACCCGGCTTATCGGCGGACTTCCACCCGCTACCCGCACAAAAGTCGGCGCTGGCGGGACGGCATGTTCAGGCGGCGAGCCGCGGAATTTTCCGGATGTCCTCGGCGAGATTCCCCTGTGCCATCTTGAGTTCGTAGGTGGCCTGCAGGCTGAGCCAGTATTGCGGACTCTGACCAAAAGCCTGGCCGAGACGAAGGGCCATTTCGGCAGTTACGGGGCGCTCTTCGCGGACAAGGTGCGAGATGCGCATCGGCGATACGCCGATGGTCTTGGCAAATTCCGCCTGACTCATGCCCAGTTCTTCCAGCGCCTCGCGCACATATTCGCCGGGGTGAATGGGCGGCAGGCCATTGATCGAATTGGTCATGATGAAAGCTCCTCAGTGATAGTCGGCGATTTCCACGGCAAAGGCGTCGCCATCCTCGAAACGAAAGCACAGGCGCCACTGGTCGTTGATGCGCACGCTCCATTGTCCGCTGCGGTCCCCCTTCAAGGCTTCGAGGCGGTTGGACGCAGGAATGCGCATTTCGTCCAACGCCAGCACATGATCGAGTTGGTTTAACCGCAATATCGCCCGGCGCAGCAACTCTGGCGGAAGCCGGCGTGACTTTCCGCTGCGGAACAGGGCTTCGGTTTCTTTGTCAGCGAAGCTGCGAATCATGACAGCCATGATAAACAGTTTGTTTATTTTACGCAAACAACCCGCCACAGTCTTCACACTTTACTTTCAGAAAGGATTTCCATGCATTGATTTTCAAGGGTTTTGTTTTCACAAATCACCAGCAAAACCTACTGTAAGTCATTGTCACGCCTGAAAATTTCCGCAATTTCTCCTTGACGAGCCAAGATTGGTGGAATAAAGTGGGGTCAAGTGGGAATAAGTGGGAGGAATCAGGTGTTCCAAGGGGCGGCGCAGCTTAATCTGGATGCGAAGGGTCGGCTGGCAATTCCGGCGCGGCATCGCGACGCGCTGGCTGCGGCGGGTGGTGGCCGGCTGGTGCTGACCGCACATCCGCATCGCTGTCTCCTGCTCTATCCCGAACCGGCCTGGGAGCCGATCCGCGACAAGATTCTGGCTGCGCCGAGCTTCGATCCGCGTTCCGCCGCCGCCAAGCGCGTGCTGGTGGGTAACGCCCGCCCCGAGGAAGCCGACAGCGCCGGCCGCCTCCTGATTGCCCCTGAACTGCGCGACTACGCCGGCTTCGAAAAGCAGGTATGGCTGGTCGGCATGGGCTCGCATTTTGAAATCTGGAGCGATGCCGGCTGGCGTCGCCAGCACGAAACCGCCTTCGAGGCCCTGGCGAGCGATGTCCCGCCACCGGGCTTCGAGGGTATGTCCTTGTGATTGATTGCTGTGAGCGCCTCCACTCCGGCAGGCCAGCTACCGGCTCATTTGCCTGTATTGCTTGCCGAGGCCGTCGCCGCACTGGCAATCAAGCCGGATGGCATCTATGTGGATGCCACTTTTGGTCGCGGCGGGCACAGCCGGGCCATTCTGGACGCCTTGAATCCGGCCGGCCGGCTGATCGCGCTGGATCGCGACCCGACGGCGATTGCCGCGGGCAGCTTGATCGAGGATTCACGCTTCAAGCTCGTGCATGCCGCGTTCAGCCGGCTGGACGAGGTGCTGACCGCGCAGGGCGTGACGCAGGTGGATGGAATTTTGCTGGACGTGGGCGTGTCGTCGCCGCAACTGGACGACCCGTCACGGGGGATGAGTTTTCGTTTCGATGCGCCGCTCGACATGCGCATGGACACGACGCAGGGGGAGACCGCGGCGGATTGGCTGGCGCGGGCCGAACAACGTGAAATCGAGGAGGTGATTCGTGACTATGGCGAAGAACGGTTTGCTCATGCGCTTGCAAAGGCGCTTGTTGCTGCTCGGGGCGAGCAGCGTATTTCATCCACAGGACAGCTTGCCGCGCTCGTGGCGGCGGTCGTCCGCACGCGCGAACCCGGGCAACACCCGGCGACGCGCACCTTCCAGGCTCTACGGATTCACGTCAATCGTGAGCTTGAGGAGCTGTCGCTAACCCTGCCGCAGGCGTTCCAGCGCTTGAAGCCTGCCGGGCGCTTGGCCGTGATCTGTTTTCATTCCCTCGAAGACCGCATCGTCAAGCGCTTTTTGCGCGACGCGGCGCGTCCGCCAGAGCCGCCGAAAGGTTTGCCGGTACGTGCCGCCGACCTGCCCACACCGGTGATGCGGCTGGTGGGCAAGCCGATCAGGGCGGGGGCGGCGGAGGTTTCCGCCAACCCGCGCGCGCGCAGCGCGGTGCTGCGGGTAGCGGAAAAACTCTAGCCATGGTGCGCATCAACCTCTTCCTCCTCGCCGCCGTACTGATCAGCGCGCTGGCCGACGTATCGATCAATCACCACGCGCGCAAACTCGTCACCGCCTACGAGCGCGAGCAGGAACGCATGCGCGCGCTGGAGGTCGAATGGGGTCAATTGCAGCTTGAACAAAGCACCTGGGCCACCCATTCACGCATCGAAGAAATCGCCCGTCAGCGGCTCGGCATGCACGCGCCCCGCCCCGGCCAGATTGTGACTGTCGCACAATGAAACTGAGCCGCAGCCCACTGCTCGAAGAACGCCTGCCGGCATGGCGGGCGCATTTCATTCTGTGGCTCTTGCTGCTGGGTTTCGCGGTGCTGGTGGGGCGCTCGTTTTACCTGCAGGGCGTTAACAAGGACTTTCTGATCGGCCAGGGTGAATCGCGTTATGAGCGGGTGCTCGAAATTTCGGCGACGCGCGGCCGCATTCTCGACCGGCATGGCGATGTGCTGGCCATGTCGACCCCGGTGAAGGCGGTCTGGGCCATTCCCGAGGACGCAAAACTCGCGCCCGCCCAGGTGCGGCAACTGGCCGCCCTGCTCGAAACCGACCCGCGCGAGCTGACGCGCAAGCTGGCCGGCGCACGCGATTTCGTCTATCTCAAGCGCCAGATCGCGCCGGACGTGGCCACCCAGATTGCCAACCTCAAACTGCCCGGCGTGCATTTCAAGAATGAGTTCCGCCGCTATTACCCGTCCGGCGAGGTCGCCGCGCACATACTGGGTTTCACCGGCGTCGATGACGTCGGCCAGGAGGGCATCGAACTGGCGATGAACAGCCAATTGACCGGCAAACCCGGTGGGCGACGCGTCATCAAGGATCGCCGCGGCCAGATTGTCGAGGACGTCGAATCGATCCGCGCGCCGCAGGAAGGCAAGGACACCGTGCTCGCCATGGACGCCAAGTTGCAGTATCTGGCGTACGCGCAGCTCAAACAGGCGATCACCCAGCACAAGGCCAAGGCGGGTGGCATCGTCGTGCTCGATGCCAGGAGCGGCGAAGTGCTGGCGCTCGTCAATCTGCCGACCTACAACCCGAACAACCGTACTCGCCTTTCCGGCGCACAGCTCAGAAACCGGGCCTTCACCGACACGTTCGAGCCCGGCTCGACCTTCAAGTCGTTCACCGTCGCGCTGGCCCTGGACAAGGGCAACGTGCGCATCGACACACCGATCCAGACGGCGCCCGGCAAACTCACCATCGGCTCGGCAACGATTTCCGACGCGCACCCGCATGGCATGCTGTCGGTCGCCCAGGTGATCCAGAAGTCCTCCAACATCGGCGCGGCGAAAATGGCCCTGGCGCTGCCGGCCGCAGAAATGTGGCAGATGTTCGACAACCTCGGTTTCGGCCAGCCGCTCAAACTGGGCTTCCCCGGCGAGGCCGCCGGGCGCCTGCGGCCCCACAAGCGCTGGCGGCCGATCGAGCAGGCGACCATGTCCTATGGCCATGGCATTTCGGTGACGCTGATTCAACTGGCGCGCGCCTATCAGGCGTTCGCGCGCAACGGCGACTTGCTGCCGCTGTCACTGACCCGCCTCGAAGCGGTGCCGCCGGTGGGCGTCCGGGTGTTCTCCGAGCAGACCGCCCGCGAAATGCGCGCCATGCTCGAAATGGCCGTGCTGCCCGGCGGCACGGCGCCCAAGGCGCAGGTGCCGGGCTATCGTGTCGCCGGCAAGACCGGCACCGCCAACAAGCTGGAAGGCGGCAGTTACACCAACAAATATGTCGCCTCGTTTGTCGGCTTCGCCCCCGTGTCCGACCCGCGCCTGATCATCGCCGTGATGATCGACGAGCCCACGGCGGGGAAGTATTACGGCGGGGAAGTCGCGGCGCCGGTGTTTTCCGGCGTGATGGCGAGCGCACTGCGGAGCTGGGGCGTCGCGCCCGACGCGCCGGAAAAGCCACTGCAGATGGCCACCATCCCGCCGGCGAAGGAGGAGATGTGAGCAAAACAAAACTGTTCACGGTGGGCGTTACGGGGACAAACGGCAAGACGTCGGTAACGCAATGGATCGCCCAGGCGCTGGGCGCATTGGGCGACAAGTGCGCCATCGTCGGCACCCTGGGCAACGGTTTCCCCGGCGCGTTGATACCGGGGCCGAACACCACGCCCGGCGCGGCGGTGCTCAAGGAATTAATGCCGGAATTCATCCGCCAGGGCGCGACCGCCTGCGCGATGGAAGTCTCGTCAATCGGGCTGCATCAGGGCCGCGTCGCCGGCATCCGTTTCGACGTGGCGGTATTCACCAACTTCACCCGCGACCACCTCGATTATCACGGCACGATGGAAGCCTATGCGGCCGAGAAACGCAAATTGTTCGAGATGCCGGGCCTCGGTACGGCAGTGCTGAATCTCGACGATCCATTCGGCGTTGATCTCGCCGCACGGCTCAAGGGCCGCGTCACCACCATCGGCTACACGCTGGAGGACGGCGCTTGCCTGGACAATTGCACTGACACCGTGCTCGCCGCAACCGATCTGGTGGAAACCGGCAGCGCTATTTCCTTCGCCCTCGATGGCGTGCGCTTCACCGCGCCCGTGGTGGGCCGCTTCAATGCGTCGAATTTGCTGGCCGTGACCGGCGCGCTGCGCGCGGGCGGCCGGTCATTGCCGGAGATCGCCGCCGCGCTGGCGCGGATTGTCGCTCCCGCCGGGCGCATGGAGACGCTGGGGGGCGCTGCATTACCCCTGGTGGTCGTCGATTACGCCCATTCGCCCGATGCGCTGGAGAAAGTGCTGACCACCCTGCGCGGGACGGCGACGGCGCGGGGCGGCGAGCTGGTCTGCGTCTTCGGCTGCGGCGGCGACCGCGATGCCG
>JAUXNZ010000154.1 GCA_030682595.1 Rhodocyclaceae bacterium
TTCTGTTCCCGCGCCGCCTGGCCGATCACCCCTTCGCCGAGGCGGAAATGCTCGCCGAGTTTCATGTCCTTGCTTGCGGCGAAAGTGGCGGTGAGGTTAAGCTTTACGGCACGTTCATCGAACAGGTAGAGGGCACCCAAACCAGCGCCAAGGTGGGTCACCAAAAATCCCAGTACCGTATCCGCTATCTCGGTTGTGCTTTGTTCCTCCTGGATCAGGAAATTAAGCTCGTTGCGCCCGCTCTTCAGCCAGTCGCGCGCCGACTCTTTTTCGCGCGCGCTTCTCAATGACTTTGTCATTTCCAGAAAGGCTTCGTCGAGCGCGCATTGAACTTCGCTCAGATGGGACGCCGTCTTCATCAGGACGCCTATTTCATCCTGGGGAAGACTGTCGAGATCGATTTTAAGAGGTGCGGAAACGACCACCTCCCGGCTCAGGTCGCCGTCCCCGACGGCTTGCGCAGCGAGCACTTTATCTGTGCTGTCCGCGATCAAGCCATGAACTGCCGTGACGGCAAGCTGCAGCGACTGCCTGACGCTGCGGGTGATCAGGAATGCCCCTGCGGCACCGCCGCAGAGGATCACGACCAGCAAGAGGGCGATTGTCCCCAGCGCCGCATCGCGCTCCTGCAGCGCCGCCTGTTCGAGCTCGGCGGCTTTGGCGGCGGAGAGGTCGACAACGTCGCTAACCTCCTTGAAAACGACATCGACGAGTCGTGCGTCGCGGCCGTCGTGCAGCACTGCCGCCTCGGCGCGGCGCCCGTTGCGCGCCAGTACCAGGGTTTCGTCACGGGCAACATGCCAGTCGGCCAACGCCTTGTCGATGTGGGTGATTTCCGCCGGGCTGCCGCGGAAACGCTGGTGCAGCGTCTTCAGATTATTGTCAATGCGGGCCGTTGTCGCGGCGAGTTTTTGCTGCACCAGATCGGCCTCGGCCGGACTGGCTTTGCTTACGACGTCGTTCGCCATCTTCTGGATGGCGAGCACATCCGACCTCACATTGAGTACCGCCGTTGTTACGGCGAACGGGTGCTGAAGAATATCCGAGCTAATTTCGGACAGATGAGTAATGCTGCGCGTTCCCCAGACACCCACCACCAGTGCGCCGAGCAGCATCAACGAGAATCCGATGGCCAGCCGGGTGACAATCTTGATTCGATTCAACATCGGCTGATACCCATCCAAGATATGGCATTAGTCAAAAGCCAGGGGGCATCGCGCGTAGCGACAATGCACCACAGGGGCAAACTCCAGCGTCAGGCCCAGCTCCAGCGCACCCCGACACCCCGGGACTGGGGCGGTAGTTCAATTCCCCAGGGTAGAGATAAGCCTGATGTAACTTGTGCGTCTTCCAACATTACCTGAATATCATATGCACTGGGCTACGGACAAAGGTCGACGGGGGTGTCAGCTCATAACGAATGGCGCAAACGCGCATTCGAAGAAATTCACCAGAGCTTCCACCACGGTTCGACCCGGTTCAGCCCGCGTTTGTAAAACTCGCTGTTGGGGAAATTCTTTTTCATCACGCGCTCGGCGTCGTCGCGCAGATCGGCCATGTTCAGGGCATCGTAGGCCTTGATCATGATAAACAGCGCCTCTTCGTTGGCGGGGGCGTCGGGATAGGTTTTGATCGACGCCTGGGCGCGGTTGACGGCGGCGACATAGGCGCCGCGCTTCATGTAGTAGCGCGCGACATGCACCTCGTTCAAGGCCAGCGCATTCACCAGATAGGCCATGCGCAACGTGGCGTCCTGGGTGTATTTGCTCTCCGGAAAACGGTTGACGAGCGCCTTGAACGCCTCGAAGGATTCCTGCGCCGCCTTCGGGTCGCGCTCGGTCAGGTCCTGCATGGCGACGTAGCCCAGCAGGCCGAGATCTTCGTTGAAATTGACCAGGCCCTTCAGATAGTAGGCGTAGTCGACGTTGGGATGGTTGGGGTGGAGGCGGATGAAGCGGTCGCACGCGGCGATGGCCTGCGGCTTATCCTGCTGCTTGTAATGCGCGTAAGCGACTTCGAGCTGGGCCTGCTGGGCGAAGCGCCCATACGGATAACGGGCTTCGAGCTTTTCGAAATACTTGATGGCCTTGTCGAAAGCGCCATCGGCCATGGCGGTCTTGGCCTCGGCATACAACTTGTTGGCCGTCCAGCCGGCGGTTTCGTCCACCTGTTCGGGCAGCAGACCGCAACCGGCGAAAAAGCTTAACGAAAGAACGGCAAGCAGGGCGGCTAAACTACGCATGATGAGCGATTCCCAAAAAAGTTCGGTCGATTATATCCCCCCCCGTAACAGCCGCGTTGCGGCTTTCTCCCCCCAGGGGGCCAAGCAACACTTGGGACGGCCCGGCGTGTTGCTTGATATCCCCCCAACGGAAATCACGGTCCCTCCGGATTGTGCCGGGTTGCGGCTCGATACGGCACTGGCCCGGTTGCTGCCCGAGCATTCGCGCAGCCGTCTGCAGGCGTGGCTGAAAGACGGCCTGATTCTCCTCGATGGCGCGCATGCCAAGCCTACGCGCAAGGTCTGGACTGGAGAAAAGCTGAGTATCGCCGTCCCACCAACGCCGACTTTCGCAAATGCCGCGGAAGATATCGCGCTCCCGATCGTTTACGAGGACGACGCCCTCATCGTCATCGCCAAGCCGGCCGGGCTGGTGATGCATCCGGGCAACGGCAACGCCTCGGGCACGCTGATGAACGCGCTGCTCCACCACGCGCCGGCACTGGCTGGCCTGCCGCGCGCCGGCATCGTGCATCGGCTCGACAAGGAGACTTCCGGCCTGCTGGTGGTCGCCAAGACATTGACGGCGCAGACCGCGCTGGTGCGCCAGTTGCAGGCGCGCACGGTGACGCGGCACTATCTCGCGCTGGTACACGGCCTGGTCACGGCCAACGGGACGGTGGATGCCCCGCTCGGCCGCCACCCGGTGCAGCGCACCAAGATGGCCGTGGTGAAGCAAGGCGGCAAGGAAGCACGCACTCACTACAGCGTGAAGGAACGCTTCGCGCGCGCAACCCTGCTCGAATGCCGGCTCGAAACCGGCCGCACGCATCAGATTCGCGTGCACATGGCCAGCATCAAGCACCCCCTTGTGGGCGATCCAACCTACGGTAAAACCAAGAGCGGCAACGCGACACTCGACGCCTTCCCGCGTCAGGC
>JAUXNZ010000060.1 GCA_030682595.1 Rhodocyclaceae bacterium
TTTCGAGCGGCTCTGAACGATGAAAGCCAGTTGAGGAGCGCGCACAAATACGCGCCCGATTAGGAGATACTCACGAACTGGACCGGACCTGTCGAGTGGAGCTGAAAGACCGGCACGGCACGGTCCATGCCATGGTGGAACGGACGGTGTATAGCGCCGAAAATAATTACTACCGACAAAAAACGCTGGAGGAGAAAAATGATGATTGCACAGAAAATGCGCCGGGTCGCCCTCATGGGGCTCTTGCTCGTGGCAACCGGGCTGCAGGCCGCCGAAGTGTCCGGTGTGAAGATCGACGACAAGCTGCGGGTCGGTGATAGCGAGCTGGTGCTCAACGGCGCCGGGTTGCGCAGCCGGTTCTTTATCAAGGTGTATGTCGGTGCGCTGTATGTCGGCCAGAAATCGAACGTGCCGGCCGCCATCATCAACAGCGCGTCGCCCCGCCGGATGAGCCTGCGCATGTTGCGCGAACTTGACTCGGATGCCTTGTATGGCGCGCTTCAGGATGGCTTGAAAAACAATCTCACGGCGGCAGAACTGGTCGAAATAAAACCGCAATCGGACGAGTTGGCGACGCTCATGAAAGGCATCGGCAAGGCGCGCGAAGGGGATACGATTGCCATCGACTTCTCTGCCGAGGGAGTCACTGTCAGCCTGAATGGGGAATCGCGCGGCAAGGTGGGTGGCGCCGTCTTCGCCCGCTCGCTGCTCAAGGTCTGGCTGGGCGAAAATCCGGTGGAAGCGTCACTTAAAAAAGCGTTGTTGGGCGACTAGACATACCAAACCAAAGGAGGAGTCACCATGGAAAAGCTCTGGCTGAAAAGTTACCAACAAGGCGTCCCGGCGCAAATCAGCATCGACGACGTGCCTTCGCTGGTCGCCCTGTTCGAGAAAGCCTGCACGACCTATGCCGACAAGGTCGCCTACATCAGCATGGGTCGCGAGATGACCTACCGGGAACTGGATGAACAAAGCCGGGCGTTTGCCGGCTGGCTGCAATCGCGCGGGCTGGCAAAGGGCGACCGCGTCGCGTTGATGATGCCCAACATGCTGCAATATCCCGTGGCCCTCTTCGGCACCTTGCGCGCCGGCTGCATCGTGGTTGGTTGCAACCCGCTGTATACGCCCCGTGAACTGGAACATCAATTGAAGGATTCCAGCGCGACCGCCATCGTCATCGTCGAGAATTTCGCACATGTCCTCGAAAAGGTGATTGCGCGCACCGCCATCAAGCATGTGCTGGTGACGCCGATGGGTGAAATGATTGGCGGACTCAAGGGCCTGCTGGTCAATTTTGTCGTGCGCCATGTCAAGAAGCTGGTGCCGCCCTGGCATCTGCCCGATTCGATCGGTTTCAAACAGGCGCTGTCCGCCGGCCGGCAGCAGGGATTCAAGCCGGTGTCGCTGGGCCATGACGATCTGGCCTTCCTCCAATATACCGGCGGGACGACCGGACTCTCCAAGGGCGCCATGCTTACGCACGGCAATATCTGCGCCAACGTCACGCAGGCGCTTGCCTGGATTCGGCCGGTGATTCGGGATGGCGAGGAGTTCATCGTCACCGCCTTGCCGCTGTATCACATCTTCGCGCTGACCGCGAACTGTCTGACCTTCATGGCGGTCGGTGCGCGCAATCTGCTGATCGCCAACGCCCGCGACATTCCGAATTTCATCAAGGAATGGAGCAAGTATCCGGTCAGTATCGTGACCGGCGTGAATACGCTGTTCAACGCGCTGCTGAACAATCCGGAATTCGCCAAGCTCAACTTTTCGACCATGAACGTCACGCTGGGCGGCGGCATGGCCGTGCAGGCGCCGGTCGCCGAGCGCTGGCGGGCAGTCACCGGCGTGACTCTGCACCAGGCCTACGGCTTGACGGAGACCTCGCCCGCGGCCACCATCAATCCGCTCGACATGAAGGAATTCAACGGCGCAATCGGCCTGCCGATCTCTTCGACCGAAGTATCGATCCGCGACGACAACGACCACGAGGTTACGCTCGGCCAGATCGGCGAAATCTGCATCCGCGGTCCGCAGGTGATGACCGGATACTGGCAGCGGCAAGAGGAAACGGATGCGGTGTTCACGCCGGACCGCTTCCTGCGCACCGGCGACATCGGCTATGTGGACAAGGACGGCTTTGTCTTCCTGGTCGACCGCAAGAAGGACATCATCCTGGTGTCCGGCTTCAACGTGTATCCCAACGAGGTCGAAGAAGCGGTGGCGCTGCATCCGGGCGTGCTGGAGGCTGCCGCGATCGGCGTGCCGGACGAACATTCCGGCGAAGTGGTGAAGATCTTTGTCGTCCGCAAGGACCCGGCGCTGAACGAGGCCGCGCTGATCCAGCACTGCCGCACCGTGCTGACCGGCTACAAGGTGCCGAAGCATGTCGAGTTCCGCGACGATCTGCCGAAAACCAACGTCGGCAAGATCCTGCGGCGCGCGCTCAAGGGCTGACCGGCAATTCATTCTGAAAGAACAAAGGAACAAGCAATGAGCGACTACCGTGCCCCCCTCAAGGAAATGCGTTTCGTCATGGACGAACTGGCCGGCTTGCCGGAAATCAGCCAACTGCCCGGTTTCGAGGATGCGACGCCCGACATGGCCGATGCGATTCTTGAGGAAGCGGCGAAATTCGCCAGCGAGGTGCTGGCGCCGTTGAATCAGGTCGGCGACAAGGCAGGTTGCACGCTGACGCCGCAGGGCGTCACCACGCCTCCTGGCTGGAAAGAGGCTTACCAGGCCTTTTGCGCGGCGGGCTGGAACGGCATCGTCCTGCCGCCCGCATTCGGCGGCCAGGGCCTGCCGGACGTGTTGGGCGTCGCCGTGAAGGAAATGGTCTGCTCGGCCAACCTGTCGTTCTCGCTGGGGCCGCTCTTGACGACCGGTGCTGTCGAGGCGCTGCTCACCTGCGCCAGTGACGAACTGAAGTCCATTTTTCTCGAAAAAATGGTGACCGGCGAGTGGACCGGCACGATGAACCTCACCGAGCCGCAAGCCGGCTCCGACCTGGCGCAGATCCGTTCCCGCGCCGAGCCGCAGGCCGACGGCAGCTATCGCATCTTCGGCCAGAAGATTTTCATCACCTATGGCGACCACGACATGACCGACAACATCGTGCATCTCGTGCTGGCCCGTCTGCCGGACGCGCCGCCGGGCGTCAAGGGCATCTCGATGTTCCTGGTGCCGAAATTTCTGGTGAATGCGGATGGCTCGCTGGGCGCGCGCAACGACGCGCTGTGCGTTTCGCTCGAACACAAGCTCGGCATCCACGCCAGCCCGACCTGCGTGATGGCCTATGGTGACCAGGGCGGCGCGGTCGGCTATCTGCTCGGCCAGCCGAATCTCGGCCTCGAATACATGTTCATCATGATGAACGAGGCGCGTCTGGGCGTCGGTTTGCAGGGTGTTGCCCTCGGTGAACGCGCCTACCAGCAGGCGCTCGCCTTCGCCCGCGAGCGCAAGCAGGGACGCGACGCGCTGACCGGTGAAAAGCTGGTCACCATCGACCGGCATCCCGACATCCGCCGCATGCTGATGACGATCAAATCACGTGTCGAGGCTTGCCGCGCCCTGGCTTACCTGGCGTCCGGCCTGCTCGACCGCGTCCATGCCAGCACCGATCCGGAAGAGAAAAAGCGCAACCTGTATCTCGCCGAATTCATGATTCCCATCGTCAAGGGCGGCAGCACCGAAATGAGCATCGACGTCACCTCGCTCGGCATCCAGATTCACGGCGGCATGGGTTACATCGAGGAAACCGGTGCCGCCCAGCACTGGCGCGACGCGCGCATCACCACCATCTACGAAGGCACCACGGGGATACAGGCGAATGACCTGCTGTTCCGCAAGCTGATGCGCGATCAAGGCGCTACAGCAAAGGTGGTGTTCGGCGAAGTGCATGCGACGGTCAAGGCTCTGGCGGCCTCCAGTCGGCCGGAACTGCAAGCCATCGCCAAGCGCCTGGGGGTCGCCCTGCAGGCCTGGACCGGCGCGACCGAGTGGCTGGCCGCCAATGCCAAAACCGGCCTGTCCGGCGTGCTGGCGGCGGCGGTGCCTTATCTGCATCTGGCCGTCACCGTTTGCGGCGGCTGGCAGATGGGCCGCGCGGCGCTGGCGGCCGCTGGCCATCTGGACAAGGCAGCGGGCGACCCTGCCTTCTGTCGCGCCAAGATCGCCACCGCGCATTTCTATGCCGATCACCTGCTGCCGCAGGCGGCAGCGTATGCCGAGAGTGTCAAGGCGGGCGACGCGGCGCTGGCCGGGGTGGGTGACGAGGTTTTTTAATTCGCTGGTGGCGCGCCGGCTAACGCCGTCCCGCCGGCGCCGACTTTTACATTAGCCAGTTCAACAGCCAGAATGCGACAAAACCGCTGGCGATGGTCAGCAGGGTGTTTTTCCAGCGAGCGGCGACGGCGATGGCAAGCAGTCCGGCCCAGAAGCGCGGGTTGCCCGTGCCGACGTCGAACTGACCGGCGACCAGCAGCAGTTCTGGAACGGTGATCGCAGTCAGCGCGGCGATCGGCACGAAGGGCAGCCAGCGGATGAACCAGCTCGGCGGCTGGTAATGGCCTTCCAGCGCGATGAATGAGTAGCGGATGGCGAAGGTGAGCGCTCCGCAGGCAATCCACAGCAGTATCAGCGCGGTCTGGCTCATCGGTTGCCCCGCCTTTGCATGAATGCGCCGGCGGCGAGGCCCGCCAGCGCGGCGACGAACAGGCCGGTCTTGTAGGGCAGGGCGACCAGCAGCACAGCGACAATTCCGGAAAAAAGCGCGGCAACCAGTCGGGCGCGGCTGTCAATCAGCGGCACGACGATGGCGATGAAGGTGAGTGGCAGGGCGAAGTCGAGGCCGAGGTCGGCCGGCAGTTGCGCGCCGATCAGCACGCCGGCCAGCGTCGCAAGTTGCCAGCCGAACCAGAGCGCGAAGCCGGAGCCGAAGAGGATCCAGTGCGCTTGCGGCGAGCGCGGATCGGCAAGCAGGTGGGGGATGGCGGCGGCGTAGGCTTCGTCGGTCAGCAGATAGGCCAGGAGCAGTTTCCAGCGGCGCGGCAAGGCATGGAGGACGGGCGCGACCGAGGCGCTGTAGAGCGCATGGCGCAGGTTGATCAGCCCGACGGCGCCGACCATCAGCAGGGCCGGTGCGCCGACGCCAATCAGTTGCGCGAGCAGGAATTGCGCCGATCCGGCAAAGACCAGCGAGGACATCAAAAACGCCGCCAGCGGCGGAATGCCGCTTTGCAGCGCGACCACGCCGTAAATCACCCCGAACGGCGCCACGCCCAGCAACATGGGCAACAGGGCGCGGACGCCAAGCAGGAAGGCGGAAGAGGGTGTCATTGGGTTTCGGGAAGCGGCCAGCCGGGATTCTACGTGGCAGCGCCGTTATAATCGTGCATTCATCATCCATGTCTCCCCTCCTGTGCGCCTGATCAAGCTCAAAGTCGCCGGCTTCAAGTCATTTGTCGAGCCGACCGTCGTATTGTTTCCCGACCAGCTCGCGGGCGTGGTCGGCCCCAACGGTTGCGGCAAGTCGAACATCATCGACGCCGTGCGCTGGGTGCTGGGCGAATCAAAGGCTTCCGAGTTGCGCGGCGAATCGATCCAGGACGTGATCTTCAAGGGCTCGGGTGGTCGCAAGGAAGTGGGGCGCGCCAGCGTCGAACTCCACTTTGACAACGCCCAGGGCCGTGCCGCCGGACAGTGGAGCCAGTACGCCGAGATCGTCGTCAAGCGCATCCTCGACCGCGAGGGCAATTCCAGCTACTACATCAACAACCTGCACGTCCGTCGGCGCGACGTGATCGACCTGTTCCTCGGCACCGGCCTGGGGCCGCGCGCCTACGCGATCATCGGCCAGGGCATGATTTCGCGCATCGTTGAGGCCAAGCCGGACGAACTGCGCTTCTTCCTCGAAGAGGCGGCCGGTGTCACCAAATACAAGGAACGGCGCAAGGAAACCGAGGGTCGCCTCGAAGATGCCGGCGAAAACCTGGCGCGCGTCGACGACATTCGCGGCGAACTTGGCAATCAGGTTACCCGGCTGGAAGGTCAGGCCGCGGTGGCGCGGGAATACCGCGACCTGCAGTTCCAGCTGAACCGCCGTCAGAGCCTGCTCTGGTACAAGAAGCGCAAGGATGCCGAGGCTGAAACGGTGAAGCTCGAGCGACAGGTTGCCGAGGCGATCAACCGTGTCGAGGCCGAAACCGCTGCCTTGCGCGCCACCGAGGCGCGTGTCGAGCAGGCACGCGAGGCGCACTTCACCGCCTCCGACGCCCTGCACGCCGCCCAGGCCGAGATGTATGCGGCGAATGCCGAGGTGAAGCGGCTGGAAGCCGAGATTACCCATCTGCGCGATGCGCGGCTGCGGCTTGAAGCTCGACTGGCGCAACTGGATGCGCAGGAGCAGCACTGGTCGGGCGAGATGCGACGCGTCGAGGAAGAGGATTTCCGCTGGCGTTCATTGCTCGAAAACTCCCGCGAACGCGCCGCCACGGCCGCGGCCCGCCATGAAGAAGCCGCGCTGCGCCTGCCCGAAGCCGAAGCGGCCGTCCGCGCGGCGGAAGCCGAGGCTGGCGACGCCCGCAAGGCGCAAAATGCGGCCGAACAGGGCCTGCGCCTGGCGGAAGCCGATCGCGGCCATGCCGTGCGGGCGTTGGATAATCTGGGTCAGCGCCGGCAACGCATGGATGCCGAGCGTGCCGGTCTGGCTGCGCCCGACCCCGTGCTGCTGGCGACCGCGCAGGAGGGGGCAGCACAGGCCGAAATTGCGCTCGACATGGCGCAGGAAGGCCTTGCCGCCCTGCAACTCAGGCAACCGACGCTGGAAGCGGCATTGCGCAGCGCCCGCGAGGCCATGCAGGCCGCCCACCGCGAAGTCACGACGGCGCGCGCGCGTCACGATGCCCTGGCCCAGTTG